>CAYSOY010000007.1:0-7958 GCA_964432865.1 uncultured Methanosarcinales archaeon | reverse complement strand
AGAGCGATAACAATGTTCAGCCCTGATGGTCGGCTGTTGCAGGTGGAGTACGCCAAGAAAACTGTTAAATTAGGAAACACCGCTATAGGAGTCGATTGCAAAGACGGAGTTCTCCTGGTCACCGATAAAAGAATAATAAACCAGTTGGTTGTCCAGGAAGCAGTGGAGAAAATATTTCAGATAGACGATCATATAATCGCCACCGCAGCGGGAATAATGTCCGACGCCAGAATACTTATAGAGAGAGCGCAGGACGAAGCTCAGGATTACAAAGTGACCTACGACAGCCCTGTTGACGTGGTGAAGATAGTCAGGGAGATAGCCAACCTCAAGCAGTACTGCACCCAGTCCGGAGGTCTAAGACCTTTCGGGGTAAGCCTTCTGATGGGAGGCGTTGATGAATCAGGAACAAAACTCTTCCAGACCGATCCCACAGGGATATTCAACCAGTACAAAGCCCTGGCGATAGGAGAGAAAGAAGAAGAAGTCAACAATGTCCTGTTAGATAAGTACAGTGAGGATATAACCATCCAAGAGGCGCTCAAACTCTGCGTAGAGACCTTGAATGATATCCTGGAGGATGAAGTGACTCCGTCCTCTCTGGACGCTGCGTATCTCAAAGAAGACGATGTTGAGATGACAAAGATTAGCAAGGAGAAAATAAAAGACCTTATGTAATTTTATTCAGACAAGTTTTATTCAAACAAAGAGAGAAGTGATAGAATGAGTGGAAAAGGAGGGCCTACCTTTGACAAGGAGAGAGTATCATTCAACATTGCGAGGTTGAGAAAAGGAGGAGCGGTGTTTGAACTCGCCCTCGACCCGGACAAAGCAATACTCTACAAGCGAGGAAAGATAAGCGACCCTGTCGAAGTAGTCAGGTCTGAGAAGATATTCTCCGATGTGAAAAAAGGACTGGAGTCGCCGGAGTCAGACCTGGAGAGAGTATTCAAGACTACGAAGTTCAAAGAGGTAGCCAGGAAAGTCTTGGACGAAGGCAGGATACAGTTTACAAGCAAGTACCGAGAGCAGATGAGAAAAGAGAAGATGAACAAACTGATAAACAAGATACACAGAAACGCAATAAACCCGAAGACAGACAACCCGCACCCCGAGAAAAGAATAAAACTCGCTTTGGAAGAAGCAAACGTTAAACTGGACTATTACAAGACAGTAGAGGAGCAGTTGGATGACATCGTCGATGAGTTGAGACCTATAATTCCTCTCAGGTTCGAAAGACTGCTACTGGAGATTCATATGTCTTCAAAATATGCAAAGAAACTCTACGGAGAGGTAAAGAATGAAGGCAGGATAAAGAAAGACGAGTGGCTCAACGACGGCTCCTGGCTGTGCCATCTCGAAATCCCGGCAGGGAGGAGGCCGGAAGTCACAGACAAACTCAATGGCAAGACACACGGAGAAGTTGATATAAAAGTGAAAGACAAGAAGAGGAGAAGATGAAGAAGCAATCAATGACAGTTACATAGATAGTTACAGAACAAATACAGAATGATAACACAGATACAGAATAAAAATAATAGAACAATAAAATAATAGAACAATAACAGAAGAATAATAGAATAATAAAGAAAATACGAGGAATAGATAGAAAATGACAAGTAAGAAAAAGAAGAAAAGCAAGAAGAACAAGAAAAAGAACAAGAAAAGCAAGAAAAAGAAGAGTTCTAAAAAAGGAAAGAAGAAAGCTGGGAAGAAGAAAAAGAAGAAAAAGAAATCGAAGAAGTCCAAATCTGATTCTACAGCTTCAGACAAGGAAAGCAAACTGCTCTTTGAAGACGGGAGTGTGGTCGTGCCCGGCGATGTACTCGCTGAAGGAATGGAGTATCTTCCAAGCAACGGCACGCACCGACAAGAGGACAAGATAGTAGCCTCGAGGATGGGTAGTTTAAACGTGGAAGGGAATGTTCTAAAGATAATTCCTCTATCCGCAAGGTATTTTCCGAAAGAAGACGACATGGTAGTCGGAGAGATAATCGACATAATGTCTTCCGGCTGGAGAGTTGACATCAACGGCCCCTACTCGGCGGTTCTCTCACTTAAAGACGCCAGTTTCAAGTACATAAAGAGAGAGGAGGACCTGACCAAGTACTTTGACCTCGGAGAGTTGGTAGCGACCAAGATTACAAAAGTGACGACTCAGAACTTGGTAGATGTGACAATGAAAGGCAACAACCTGAGAAAACTTAAAGGCGGAAGAGTTGTAGAGGTAAACCCGAGCAAGATACCCCGCCTTATAGGGAAGAGAGGCTCCATGGTCTCCATGATGAAGAAAGCAACGGACTGCCAGATAGTTATCGGGCAAAACGGACTGGTCTGGTTAAAAGGAGACGTAGAGATGGAGAACCTGCTGATCGAGGTTATCAAAAAAGTCGCTCGAGAGACCCACATCTCAGGATTGACAGAAGATGTAAAAGACCTTCTCGAGGAGAAGACAGATAAGAAACTTGATTAGACAGAAAAGAAAAAATGAAAGGATGAACAAAAGAGAACAATGAATAATAGAGTAAAAGACAAAAGAGAACGAAAAGTAACAAAGGTGATAGAATGACTTACAAGAAAAGATTTGACAAAAGAGATTTTGATCAGACAAGACCTCTTTCAGCAGAGGCAGATGTTATAAAAAACGCTGACGGTTCAGGCTTCTTCAAGATAGGAGGCACCGAGGCTTACGCCGCGGTTTACGGACCGAGAGAGATGCATCCAAGATCAAAGAGAGACAAGGAAAGAGCGGTTCTACGGTGCAAGTACAACATGATGCCGTTCGCCGGTTCGGGAGACCGAGTAAGGCCCGGGTTCAGCAGAAGATCAGAGGAGATAAACTTAGTGACTTCTAACGCTCTTTTGCCAGTAATAGACCTGGAGAAGTACCCCAACGCGGTAGTCGATGTTTACATCGAACTCCCTCAGACAGACGCGGGGAGCAGGTGTGCAGGAATCTGCGCTGCTTCGATAGCTCTGGCGGACGCCGGGGTAGAGATGGAAGACATGGTCCCTGCTGTCGGCGTAGGAAAAGTAGATGATAAAGTAGTCGTCGACTTGAACTACGAAGAAGAGTCTTACGAAGACGGAGACGTGGCCGATGTACCCGTAGCTATGATTCCAAGTACAGGAGAAATTACACTTCTTCAGATGGACGGCAAGATATCTGAAGAGGAGATAGAGGAAGCGCTTGAGAAAGCAGAGTCCTCTCTGAAGAAAATAGCAGAGGTTCAGAGAGAAGCATTGAGAAAGAGTATTCCAGAAGCAGAAGGTGATAACAATGAATGAATCGCAGAAACAGCATCTGATAGAAGCATTAGAGAAAGGAAAAAGATACGACGGCAGAAAGAAAGATGAGTTCAGAGACATAGAGATAGAGAAAAATGTCATCTCGTCAGCTCAAGGATCTGCAAAACTGACCTGTGGCGACGTTGAGCTGATATCAGGAGTCAAGATAGGTACCAAAGAGCCCTACCCTGACTCTTTAGACGAAGGTGTTCTCATCGTGAACGCAGAACTCCTTCCTCTGAGCAACCCTGAATTCGAGCCGGGAAGACCAGGGATAGATGCTATCGAGACTTCGAGAGTAATAGACAGGACAATAAGAGAGTCTGAAACCATAGACACCAAGGATTTATGTATCGAAGAGGGGGAGAAGGTCTGGCTTCTTAACATAGACGTCTGCCCTTTGAATGCTGACGGGAATCTGATAGACCTTGGAGCCCTTGCTTCAATGGTGGCTCTTCAAGAGACAACCTTCCCTGCTCTTGACAAACAGGACAGGATTGACTATGACAAAGAAGGAGATACAGAACTTGACCTGGCTGAACTTCCTGTTGCCGTTACAGTTGTGAAGATAGGAGACCACTTGGTTGTAGACCCGACTGAGACAGAAGAGAAAGCAGCCGGTGCCCGCTTGACCGTGGGCACTTTGGGAGACGGCTCTGTCTGCTCCATGCAGAAAGGAGGCGAAGTTCCTCTCTCCAAGGAAGAGGTCACGGAGATAGTCTCTTTGAGCAAGGAGAAAGGCAAGGAACTTCGAAAGAAGTTTCTTAAGTCTTAACAATAAACACCGGTCTTAGTTGAACCGGTCAACACTTTTTATTTTTTTTTATTCGTTTGTTTTTTACGATTTCTTGTTTTTTCTCTGTTTTTTAATATTAGAAGCTGTTAGAAGTTTTAATATTAGAGTTATAGTTGTTTATAGTTACACAAGTTCTGCTTCGAGGTAGTACTTCTTTCCTTTGACCACCTTTACTTTTTTTGTTCTCCCCAGCATCTCCTCTTTCTTTAACTCTTCTCTGCTCTGCCCGCCAGCCCTTCCTGTTTTAAGAACTACTTGGGTGTACTGTTCGTCGTGTCCTACCACCGAGTCGTTTTTTCCTTCTTCCGTGAACAACACCTCTACTTCCTCCTCTTCTCTCCCTGAATTCGTGTTGTAACCTTCGAAGACTTCTGTCATTTTTTTTGACCGGGACTTGACTGTCTCGGTGGGGTGTTTCTCGAGTTTTTCCGCTTCTGTGTTCGGCCTCGGATAGAACTTAGAGATGTTGAGTATCTCCGGCTCCACTTCTTTAATCATAGACAGAGTTTTTTCGAAATCCTCCTTGTCTTCGGTCGGGTACCCGCATATCACGTCTGTAGCAATGGTGACATCTCCGACTTCTTCTCTCACCTTCTCTACTATCTGCTGAAACTCCTCCACGGAGTAAAGCCTGTTCATGTCTTCGAGGACGCTGTTGCTCCCGCTCTGAACAGGTATGTGAAGGAACTGGTAGACTCTGTCCTTTTTGAGAATCTCTATCACTCCTTCCACGTAGTTTTTTACATGCTCTGGGTTCATCATCCCCAGCCTGATTCTGAAGTCTCCAGGCAGAGCCAGCAGTTCCTGCAGGAGTTCGGGCAGGGTTCTCCCTGTGTCTTTTCCGTACGCTCCGAGGTCTTCCGCAGTGAGGTACACCTCTTTCACACCTTGCTCCACTGATCTTCTAAGTTGTTCTTTGACCTCTTCTACTTCGTAACTCTTCAAGTGTCCTCTGGCTCTCTTTGTTGCGCAGTACGTGCAGTTCCCGAGACATCCTCTGCTCGCAGTAATCACTTCTATGTATTTGTTCTCCCTTTTCTTTGGAAGGCCTATGAACTCTTTCTTTTGCTGAGAGTCTGTAATGTGCTTTTTCTCTCCTTCCAACGCTTTATCCACTGCCTGAGTTATTTTGTGAATCTGCTCCACCCCGACGATTGAATGCTTTCTATACATCTCTTTCTTGTTTGCTTCTGGGACACACCCTGCGAGTACCAGAGGCTTCTCCACGGTTCTTATCTGGTGTTCGAACTTCTTCTCGGACGGGTCTTTCACCGTGCAGGAGTTTATGATTACTGCGTCGGCTTCTTCTGCTTTAGAGACTATCTTATGTCCTGCCTCTTCCAACAGGCCGGCCATTATCTCTGAGTCGGACCGGTTGTGACTGCACCCGTATGTCTTCATAAATATTTTTGCCATGTATACCTTCTGTTCTTCCTGCGCCTTCTCTACTCTCCTCTCTTTTTCTCGTTTTTTTGGAGACTAACTGAGTTTAAGAAAGTTTCCCCTCGCCGTTCTGTTCTGACTTCTCGGTGTTCTTGGAGTTCTTTCTGCAAAGCCAAGGGACGCAGAGGCGAGGCGAAACCGCTGGCAGAACCAAAAAATTTATATAGTGATTACTCCATATGTTACTTTAATAGAGATGACCGGAGGATTTTAGAATGAAAAACTTTTTGCGGAAACTTAAGAAGACCACGTACAAAGCAGCTGAGGATGAAGACGACGAGGAGTATGTAGAACTGGACACTGACTCTTCGAAGGAGAAGAAAAAACGGTTCGTCAGGACTTTCTCTTTGGACGATTTCTCTGATGTGAAAGATATAATAAAGGTTCTTAGAAAAGGTTACACTATCTGCATGATAAACATAAGGAAGTTGAAGGAGAAAGACCTTGTTGAACTGAAGAGGGCTATAAACAAGTTGAAGAAGACCTCCGAAGCAGTCGAGGGAGACATCGCAGGTATCGGCGATGATTACATAGTCGTGACTCCTGCCTGGGCAGAGGTTTACCGGAACTCCGACACTAAAGACGTTGATGAAGAGAAAGAACAGTCTTGAAAGAGTGATGAATAATTACTGACAAGAATTCTTGAACATTAAAATCTGCTTGTTTTTTAACACAACTAAATCTCTGTCAACTCTGTTATCTCCTGAGATTCTTCTTTAATCTTGAGAGTTGTTCCTCCTCCGTATATAAGATAAGTGACTTTTTTCATGTATGGGGATGTGCAAGGAGTTTCATTTTCTTCAATACTCTTTCTGCTTTTTTCACCCTTTATACTCTCTTCTTTTATACTCTCGTAGAGATTTGATACGATTTCGTCTGTCGGATCTTCATTTTTTATCCTACTATATATCTCTCTTATCCTTTCTTCACATTCATTCTTATTGAAATATATTTTTTCTCTGTCTTCGTCTGTTATTACCGCCAGCATCTCCAGGCAGAAATCTTCTTTTTTATAATCTACCTTCTTTTTTCCTCCTCTTTTTTCTTCTTTGTCTTTGTTATTGTTATTATTTCTGTTCTCTTTATCAACCTTTTTAGCGATTTCCTCTAACTTGTTTAAACCCCCGCTCTCACTACTATTGCCTTCATCGCCTCCATCTTCCATCTTTACCCTAATAAGTTATAATCAAAGAGAATATATAAATCTTCTGTCCGTTGTTCCCGCCCTCACACCCCTGTTCTGCTGCGAGAGGCTATAAGACAGGGGTATAAAGAGGTATACGGCAACGTATGCTTTTAACAATAACAATTTTTTCAATAAATTTTATAAATAAGTTTTTCTGGATTAAGTATATGCCTAAAGAGTATAGCAAAGACGGTTACGATGTAATCGAAGGAGAGGAGTGCCCGGTCTGTGGGGAAGAGAAACTCAACTTGAGAGAGACTGAGAGAGACATACCTCAGTTTGGGCAGTGCTTCTTGTTCTCCATGGACTGCGAGAACTGCGGGTACCACCAGGCAGACGTAGAATCAGTTGAAGAGAAAGACCCGTGCAAGTACACCTTCGAGATAACATCCGAGGACGACATGGGGGTAAGAGTTGTGAAGAGTAGTTCGGCTGTTATAAAACTCCCTTACCTCGGCAGTATGGAGCCTGGAGAAGCCTCCAACGGCTATGTGACCAACGTGGAAGGAATACTCAACAGGATGAAGAAACAGGCTGAGAAGATAAGAGACTCTGCCAAGGACAAATCAGTTCGGAAGAAGGCAAAGAAGAGAGTGAAGAAACTCACCGACGTAATGTGGGGGAAGAGAGAACAGAAGATGGTGATTGAAGACAAGACAGGCAACTCAGCCATAGTATCGGATAAGGCAGAGAAAGAAGAGTTGTAACCTGAATGCCGAAGAGAATAAATGTACTGCTTTGTGACACCCTACTCAGAGCCATTTCAACACCTTCAGTTTAAAAAGATTTAAATAGAAGAGGATTTTACTAAACTAATAATACGGTAACTGCTGGTAACTGACAGGTTTAAAAGACTGAGAGACAGTAGTTAATGAAGGGTGTATCGATGTTTACGAAAAAAAGAATAGGAGTTCTTTTATTAGTCTCTACGATAATGATTCTTCTACTCTCCTCTACAGTCTCCGCCTCCACGTTCAGCGCAGAGGTCACTCCTAAAAAGACCAGCATAGAGAAAGACGAGTCGGCGCTTTACAAACTGACGATAACCAATTTTGATTCTCAGAAAGAGAGATTCCAACTCTTTACAATAAACCCTCGGTGGATTATCGGAGTGGAGCCTGTGGATATGAGTGTGGAAGGCGAGAGTTCTAAAACTTTTACAGTTTCATTAAGACCTAAGTCTGTTGTCGGCACCGGCGCTTTTGGAATAAGAGCGATTCTGAAAAACCTGGAGACAAGGAAGAA
>CAYSOY010000006.1:33699-37336 GCA_964432865.1 uncultured Methanosarcinales archaeon | reverse complement strand
TTCTAATAGCAACATATTCTCCAACACACAGGGTGTATATCTCATCCATCCTGACAACGCTGTTTTACTGAACAACTCTGTATTTTCAAATAGTAATACAGGTCTTTATCTAAGAGATAGCACCAGTCTTGACCTTCTTAACAACACCATTGATTCAAACTCAGGCATCGGTGTTTATTTATATAGTGGCGCTGACAACGCCGATGTTAAGAACAACGTTGTTTCAAACTCTGACGGTAGAGGAATCTATGTTAGATCAAGTTCTACTCCTTATATCTATAACAACAGTTTCTTAGATAATAATGATAGAGGCATACTCTTGATATCTGCGAGTAATGGAGATGTTATAGACAACTACATCTCTGGGAATAAATACGGAGTAGAGGCAAGGTCTTCTACTTCTATTGCTAACAACACCATAACTTCTTCTTCACAGTACGGAGTAAGGGTTGATAGTTCTTCTACTATTTCAGGAAATACTATTACTGGCTCTTCCTCGGATGGCGGTGTCTATATTAGAAGTGATGACAATAAAGTCTATAATAACCTCCTCGATGATAATATAAGAGGAGTATATTCTCCTTTGGAAGTTACTAATAACAATGTTTCAAACAACATAATCTCCAACTCTTCCTCGTATGCTGTAGAAACTACTTCCGATCCTTCTAACGGTTATTATATTAATAACTCCGTGCTTTCGAATTCTAAAGGTTTCAAAATTGCTTCTTCCAGCAACGACTTCAAAAATAACTATTTTAACAACAACTTAGACTACGACATTCTCCTATCCTCTTCCAACGACAACCAACTCTCCAACAACGTGTATAACAACAGTGTTGATTCTATCGAACTTGTAAGTAGCGATAATAATGTTTTGTTTAACGAAAGCATCTACTCTGCTGAGAGAGGAGTTTACGTTTACGGCTCGGGCAACTCAATGAATATCTCGAACATCCAGGGAAGCACATACAGCATCTACTCCGACGCCGGAGGAAAACAGAACTTCAAAGTCTACGACTCTTCTTTAAACAACAACATCTATTTCTACTCCTCTTCCTCAAGTGTTGACAACAACGTGACTCTTTACAACACAAGTTTCAACAGGTCTGATGTAACTTTTAACTCCACTCGCTGTACCGGCTCTTACATATGCAACCTTAACTCTTATCAATACTTCAAAGCCGAAGTAGTAGATCCGAACAGCGACCCCATCTCCGGGGCGAATGTCGAACTAACCTCTCCTACCGGGACTCTCTTATCCAACCTCACTACTAACTCTTCAGGATTAACAACGTGGTCTCTCGCCAAGGAGTTCCATCAAAACTTTTCTTACAAGAGAAATTACTCCCTGCCCGCCAACATAACCACCTCTGCTTATCTATACTCCGACGACTTCAGACAAAAAATTATTAACAAATCTACCTTTTTAAACATAATCCTCCAGCCCAGTGTAAAGGTCAGCGACTTATCCACGTTTTTAAGCAACAAGAGAGACTCCTTCTTTGCCAAGAACCAAACCATTACTTTCAGAGTTAAAAGAACAGAGAACTTATCCACTGACCTAACCCTATACGACTCTAACGACTCAGTTATGTTATATGATAACATGACCCTCACTAAAAACACGTCTTCTAACTACTACTACGAACTCAACCACACTATCAACTACAGTTCTAACTCTTCTATAGGGTGGTGGGATGTGAAAGTTAATGACATAACTTTCAGAGATGAAATATACGTCGGGGAGCGTTTCAACAACTGGACCAACTCGGACGGGGAAGAGTACCCTTTTAAAACCGAGATTAATGTTACCGAGCCCGATGTAAAGAATAGAACTCTTAACATCGTTTCTCAACCAGTCAACCTTTTATACCAGGGAGAGATAAACAGCATGCGATTAGTAGCTAATAACTCCGATGCCTTGATCGAGATTCCTTTCCAAGCAGAAGGGTCTGGGACTCTATCCTCGACCAACCTCACATTCCTTTCGACTATTAATAAAAACCAAACAAGAACTTACTGGCTTTTCTATTCCAGAAACGGCTCCACTACTAACAAGTCCACTGATCTGAGTTTTGACAACTCTACTTACGAAGTCAACAACAGCGCTTTCTCCTTAACCTTCAACACCACAGCAGGTGGCGTCCCGAAGTCTATAACTACAAGGTTTAGCGGTAAAGAACTATCATTCTCCAACCCTATGCAGAAATCCCCATCTGTCAAGACCAGCTCAAGTACCTCTGCTGATATAGCTACCGAAACCACTCCGGAGATGAGTGTTGAAGAAGACAATTCTATGAAGAAAGTTATTAAGAGTTCGGGAAGTTCATCTTACAAGTTCATAATAACCTACACTTTCTACAGCCATCGACCCTACATCTTAGTCGATACTAATGTTACAGCTCTCTCATCCAAGTACTGGGAGTATTATAATGATGTAAAACTTTATGCTTCTCCTTTATTTGAAAAAGGAGCGTATAAAACAGGTTCTACTTCGACTATCGATGTTAATAGGAGTGAAAGCGGTTCCGGAGCTTCTGCGACAAGTCCTTCTTGGGCGGGGTTTTACAGCCCTGGAGGGAGGAGTGCTTTAGGACTTACACTTATTAATTCTTCAAAACCTCTTCCTTACAACGAAACGGTAACTCTTGACGACAGCATCAGTTATGAAACTTTAGAATCCAAAGCTTACGAGGGAGACATCAATGATTCTGACTCTGTCATCACTAATAAAGCGTTTGTTATATGGAATGGCAACGAAGAGTATCAGGGTATTGATGACATCAACGACGAGATTAACAACCCTCTAACATCTGCTCAAGGAGAGAGTTTTACCAGTGACTCCACCCCGCCTAACCTAACCGGGGTTGCTATTAACCTCTCAAATCCTTTAGACACCCAGCCGTTGACCTGTTCTGCGAACGCGACTGATAATCTTGTTCTGGACTCTTTAACTATCAGATTCGTCGGTCCCGGCTTGGATAATAGTTCTTCTCACTCGTATACTTCCAGTTCTGGAAATTATTCCTACACTCTTAACTCCTCTCTGTTGAACGCGGGAAATGTTACTTGCTCAGTAACTGCGGAGGACATCGCTAATAATTCTGTATCTTCCAACACGTCTGTAATTGTGAACGACACATTGGCTCCTTCTATTAATTCTTTAACAACCTCTCCTTCTAACTCTTCTGATATAGACCCTAATGTCACCACGACGATAATAGCCAACGTTTCCGAATACTCCGGGATTAAGAACGTTACATTGGAGTATAAGTTCAACTCTACCGACCTTACTTGGAACTCTACCGATATGGTTCATCAGAGCAACTCTTCTTATAACTTCATATACCACGCCAACCTTACAACCCCTACTGAAAGAACGATCCGTTATCGTGTTGTCAGATCCGACACGTATAACCACACCGCGACCTCTACCACTCGCACACTTGATGTTTTTTGGGATTACACCTGGAACAGCTCTCCTAAAAGCTTAGGAACTTTCTCAGGGCTCTTAGAAGAAAACATAAGTTTGGGAGATGTCTCTATTAACAACACGGGAGATAAGCCGATGACTTTTACTCTGACCAGTGATTGGGACAACGAGGACGAAATATATTTTAATAAAAGTGCTGAAGGA
>CAYSOY010000006.1:2793-33689 GCA_964432865.1 uncultured Methanosarcinales archaeon | reverse complement strand
TTCTCTATTACCAACGGCTCTTCTTTAAACATTTCTGTTATTGTAACTGCGAAGACCGAGTCTAAAGAGGACTCTCTAACAATCACTATGAATCCTAACTCCTCCACTGCCGAGCCTTCGAAGAACACAACCACTGCTACTGTTATAAGTTACGCGGGAGGACCTTATATTTATCCTTCGATAACAACTTATAACTCTACTATTTACGAAGGAGACAACGATTTCATCTCTGGTTATGTTAAAAACTTAGGAAACGAAACTGCTAATGACATAAATGTTTCTTGGAAAGTGCCGGACGGGTGGAGTATTGTTTCCGGAAGTCTTAATAATAGCATACCCAGCTTGGTGGAGGATGACTTGGAGTATTTTAATATAACTATTAGCCCTGATTCTTCTAATGTTGATAATACTATTACTTTGAAGAGTTCTCGTAGTAACTCTTCAGGTTATATAATTAATCATACAGATTCTGTCTCTATCACAGTTCTATCCCAAACTACTCAGGACGACGATACAACCACTTCTACTTCTTCAGGAGGCGGGGGTGGTGGGGGCTCGTCTGGAGGTCGTGGAGGCGGAGGTGCTGTTTCATTAACCACGGAGGAGAAAGATAAATTGTTCAATACAGAGGAATCTTTTAAACTTGTGAGGGGATCTGACAACTCTTTTGTTATCTCTATGGAGAACCCGTTTGAGGATCCGATGCAGGACGTCTCTATCTCTGTCTCTGGGTTGTTGAGTAAGTACTTGTCTATCCAACCTACTTATTTATCTGTTTTAGAGTCTAATAATTCTGTTAATTTCACCGTTTCTATCACTGCTCCGTCTTACTTTGAGGAGGGAGACCACGTTCTTGATTTTGTAATCAACGGAAGTTTAACTCATGTGGAAGAGGTTGAAAATGTTACCGTCACTCAGGTTAGTTCTGTTGTTGATAAAAGAGAGGTGACTCTGAAAATTTTAGAGATGAAAAAAGAGTCTGCAAAGACCTTGTTGAACAAGTCCAAGTCTGCTCTTAGAAAAATGAAGAACTTGGGCTACTCTGTTTCGGACATTGAAGAAAAAGTGTCTCGGGCGGAGTTTTTCTTCGAGGATTACAAGTTTTCTAAAGTAGAAGAACTTGCTGACAAGGTAGGTTCTGTCTTTGACTTGGCTGTCTCAACTGATAAGAAACTCTCCAAGTTGAATAAATCAATAAAGAAGTCTAATTCCCGTTATATAGATACTGTTGAAACCACGCGTGCTTTTAATATTGCTTTGGCTGCTTTTAACCGTGGTGATTTCAAACTCGCGTCTAAACGTGCTGACGAAGCTGAGCTCATCTACGCTACGGAGGTTAAAGGTGAAATACCGTTTAAATGGTATTTTGAGAAGTACAAGTCTTATATCCTCTCAGGGATTGTAGGGTTTATATTGATTTCTCTTATTCTTTCTTACTTTTTGAAGAAACGTTATTATGCTTATAAGATTTCTGAATGTGAGAAAGAGGAGGAAGTGCTTCTTGGTTTGATTAAGGAGATTCAAAAGGAGACTTTTTCGGATAATAAACATAGTTTGGAGGAGTATCATTCTTCTTTACAGCAGTACGAAAATAAGTTGGCTACTGTCTTAACTGATCATATGAAGTATCAGACTAAACAAGCCCATATGTTAAGTTTTAAATCAAGGAAGGAGTCGTTGAAGGAGGAGAAAGAACGTCTGACTGAGATGATTGAGGATTTGCAAGAGAAGTACTTAGGGGAGGGGATTATTGAAACTCGGATATATGAGAGTCGTATGAATAAGTTGTCTGATAGGGTTGCTGAAATTGATGAACAAATCGCCCTTATAAACGCTAAAAAGGCTCTTAAGAAAGCAAAGTTCAAGAAGCATAAAGGAGGAGAGAAGAGTGATTAAGAGGAAAAAAGATGTTAAAAAAAGAGTGTTTGGTTTTGTGATGGTTTTGGCTTTTCTAATACTTATTTCATCCTCTTTTTCCTCTTCTTTGAATTCTTCCTTAAATAATTCTATCAGTAATAATTTTTCTAATAATAATTTTTCTGACGACTCTGTTAATTTAACAGAGGCAACATCTGCTTATAACTCTCTTGTCAAGGCCAACAAGTCAATCTCTGAATTGAAGGAGAGGGGTCTTCCTCATCAAGAACCTTCTGACCTTTTAGAGGAGGGTTTTGATTTGTATAAGAATCGTGTTTTTGTTATTAAGAGAGGGGGTGAGGCTTCTTTTGATAAAGTTTTGTTATTAACGGATAAGATAGAGAAGATAAAGAGCGATACCTTCGCTGTTCACGACGAACTGGTTGCTTTGGAGACTTATTTGAATAAGTCCAGGTCTGAGATGGATGTTAATCTTACTCCTGCTTTTGATCTTTATTCGCAAGCAAAGAAAGAGTTTCAAGACGAGCGTCTTGACAAAGCTAATTCTTTAATTGACAAAGCTTATAGTAAAGTTAGTGAGATTACTGCTTTATCTACTAAGACCAAAGCTATCTATTCTGCTACTGCGGAGTCGTTGGAGTCTTTTTTTGAGGATTATGGAAAAATTATTGCCATCATATCTGTTTCTGTTTTAATACTTCTCTTTGTTTTCAAAAAGACTATTAAGCATTTTAGGATTAAATGGCGTATTTCTCATTTGCGTAAAAAAAGGGCTATTCTTAATGATTTGATTAGTGAGGCTCAGAAGGATTATTTTGAAGATAATCAGATAAGTGAAAAAGAATACAACATCCGTATGAAGAAGTATGGTGAGCTCATTCGAGATGTTAATCGTCAGATTCCTATGCTTGTTGAGGAGCTTGAAGTTCTTAAGAATAAAAACAAAAAGAGTGAAAAAAGCAAAAAAGAGTGATTGCTTAAGAAATGTTTAAAAAATGAATTATTAGAATTTTTCTATTCTTAAATTCTAAGTCAGCGTGTATTCTCCTTTTAAGGGCTTATTAGGATAAACCCTCCATCCTTTATCTCTCTCTATTTCTGCTTCGTAAATACCTCTGTTTATATCGTCTCCTCTTAGTTTAAGTATTTCTACTGCTCTTCCTCTTTTTCCTTTAGGATAGATGACGTTGTAGAGTATTATTGTTCCGTCGCTTAGGAAGCTTATCGCTCCTGAGCCTTCTACGTAACTTCCTCCTATGTGGGAGGGGTTTGCTACTTCTCTTATTAGCAAAGAAGACGCGTCTTCTTTCTCCATGTATCTAAAGAACTGTTCCATATATATACGGAACCTGCTCTCTTCTCCGCTGAATGCTGAGGCTATTGAACTTATTGAATCTACTATTACCAGGTCGGGTTTGAAGTCTTTTGGTATTAATACGGGTTGTATGTCTATTAATAATTCTTTTTTTGCTTCGCTTAGGAGGGCTTCTACGCTTCTTGAGATGTCTAAGGCGTTGTATCTTTCGAGTTTTATGTTTCCTTTTTTTTCCAATTTTTGGATGTCTTTTCCGAAGTTTCCCATGTGTTCTCTTAAGTTTTCTTCAGACTCTTCAAAGCTCATTATGAGAACTTTTTTTCCTCTCTTTGCATGTTCATAAGCAGTTTGTAAACACATCAAGGTTTTTCCACTACCAGGGCCTCCTTCTATAAGTATGCTACTTCCTTTAGGAATTCCTTCTTGAAACAGATCGTCTAAACCTTCGATATAAGATTTTATTCTTTTTCTTCTGTTTTTCTTCCTCTTTTTTTTGCTCATAACCCATTTTTACTGATGAACATATTTAAATCTTTTGATTATTTAAAAGATGAATCTTTATTTAAAATTCAGTAAAATCGAATTTTAAATCCCAAAAATTCTTTTTTCCTAAGGATTTTTTGTTATCCAGAACTTAAAAATTCTGGTTTTAGCCTTATCTTTCCAAAGACTTATTATTCCAGTACAACATCTTTAATATCTTCTGTTAGAATGATACGGTTGGTCTTGCCATAATCTTCTTTTTTGATTATTCCTTTCTGTTTTAATCTCTTTACGGCTCTGTGGGTTTTTAATTTGTTCATTCCCTCTGCCCGGCTTATCTCTGACTGGAGTACTGTACCTTCATTTTTAATTAAACTTTCTAATACTTTTCTCTCGTTCGAGTTCAACAATTTTAGAATAATGTTTTTATCGCTCATCCCCTCTTGCTCTTTTTTAGAGGTCTGCCCGTTCTCATTAACTAATTCTGAGATTACTTTCATATTCTTTTCTAATCTCTCCTCTAATCTTTCTGATATAAAATAATACGAGATCGGAGCTATTGCAAAAATTAGTAATAGAATAGATATCCATAATATGTAATTGGGGGTCATATGCGGGCATCCTGAGTTTTTCCAAGGCGCCATGTGCATACTTGTTCCAAAGATACTGAAGAAGATTATGAGCAAAACACCTATTACTGCAGGTATTGAGATTGCTAACAACCATTTTTTTCTTTTTAAATTCATAGTAAGTGTTAACGAAGGAAGATTTATAAAGTTTTTGTTTGGTTTCATCGATTTGAAACTCACATTGTTGGTTTCACCAAACATTTATATATAGTTTCACACATATGAAATAATGAGGTGAAAAGATGGATAGAAAAATAATAGGTATTGGAATAGGTGCTGTGGCTGTCTTGGCTATCGTATCGATGTTCGGACTGGTTATGGCACAGACAGATGGAGCCAGAAGTTGGCACGGGTTTGGCATGCATGGAGAAAGTACAAGCCACATGGAGGATTGTCCAATGCACGAGGAGATGACGGAAGACCAGAAACAGACAGTTATAGAGAAAAGAAAAGAGCTCAAAGAAGAAGGTGCCGGTCCAGAAGAGGTCAGGGCAGAGATGCAGAGCCTGTTTGAAGAAATGGGGATTGAACACAACGAAGATAGTTGTGGTGGACACCGGTCTATGAATAGAAACCATAAAAAAGGTATGAGCCATGAAGAAGGCATGAGGCATATGGAAAACTGTCCAATGCACTAAGTATAGACTAAGAAACAAAATATTTTTTTATATTTTTTATATTTTTTTATTATCCGTCCAAATTTTTGTTTATACTCTCTCTCAACACTCTCATGTCTTTCTCTTCTATGTTCTTTCTGCTCCGTGGAGTCTCCATAACTTTCGGTATGTCTTTTATTTCTGGTCTGGTCAGGAAGTAGCCGAGTTCCTCCGCTCCTATCTTTCCTTCTCCTATATTGGCGTGTCTGTCCAGGTTCCCTCCGAGTTCTCCCTTGGCGTCGTTTACGTGGATGAGTTCCAGTTTCTCAATTCCGAAAGTGTTTTCTATGGCTTCAAATGTCTTCTCTACTCCTTCCTCTGTTTTTAGGTTATGCCCTGCTGCGAAGACGTGGCAGGTGTCCAGGCAGATTCCAAGGTACTCTTTTATTTCATCATCCACCAGTTTGATTATTTTCTCTAATGTTTTGAACTCGACTCCTACTTCTGTTCCTTGACCTGCTACTGTCTCCAGGAGGACTTTGACTTCGTGCTTTAGTATGGTGTCTTTGCACTTGTTTATGTTCTCGGCAACTCTCTCTACGCCGTACTCCTCGCCTCTGCCTTTGTGCTTGCCTACGTGGAGAACGAAGTATTCACAGCCGAACTCTTTGGCGTACAGCAGTTCTTTTCTGAAGCAGTCTATGCTTTTCTGAAGGGCTTCGTCGTCGGGGTTTGCCAAGTTTATCAGATAGTTGCAGTGGCTGTAGACCGGCTGGATCTCCTCTTCTTCGCACAGTTTTCTGAACTCAGAGTTCCATTCTCTGTCTAAGTCTTTGAAGTGCCAACTACGCGGGTTGTGCGTAAAGACCTGGATGGTGGTGCAGTTCAGGTCTTCGGCTCTCCTTACAACGTCTTCGGGACTTCCTGAGATTGAGACGTGGAAGCCTACTCTTAACTCTGCCATAACCTTGGTTATTCTCCTTGTTCTTTTAAGTCTTTGCTTGCCGTTCTGCCAATCGATAATATTTTTCAATATTGAAAAGAAAAACGCGAAAGAAATTCCAAAAAGAATTATTTCAATTAAAAAAAAGTACTTACCTCATCGTCTTCTTGAGTTCCTCGACTTTCTCCTCTATGACCTGGAATCCTTTCAGCCAGAACTCCTCTTCTGTGAAGTCTAAACCCACTTTCTTAACTACCTCGTGCGGTGACTCACCACCCCCGCTCCTGAGCACTTCCAGGTATTCAGACTTGAACTCTTCTCCTTCTTCCCTGTACTTCTCGTACAACGCCAGTACCAAGAGATTACCGAAGGCGTAGGCGTAGCAGTAGAAAGGGTTGTAGAATATGTGCGGTATGTACTTCCACTCGTGCTTGAAGTAATCAGGGATGTTCAGCGAGTCTTTGAACTGCTCTTCCAAGTTCTCCATGTACTTCTGGTTTACCTCATCCAAGGTCATCTCTTCCTGCCTGCCGTGTATCTCCTGCTCGAACAGGACAAAGTATGCCTGCCTTACAATGGTGGAGTAGGCGTTATCCAGGAAGTTCACCAGCAGTCTCTGCTTCTCCTCCGCGTCTGCTTCCTCCAATAGTTTTTCAGACAGGAGCATCTCTCCGAAGACAGACGCTGTTTCAGCCAGCGGGAGAGGAGGTCTGAACACCAGTTCTGACTGTTCGGAAGCAAGCAGTGAGTGTACTGCGTGTCCTGCCTCGTGCATCATCGTGAAGAGGTCTCTGGTCTTTGAGTCGTGGTTGAGCAGGACGTAAGGCGTTGTGTCTCTGCTGACGGAGTAGCAGAAAGCCCCAGACCTCTTGCCCTCCCTCACTTCTGAGTCTACGTGGTCTTTTTCGAAAACTTTTTTAACTCCTTTGAACATCTCTTCTGAAAACTCTTTGTAGGTCTCAAGAACAATCTTCTTTGACTTTTCATAGCCGTACTCTTTCTCCTCTCCGAGAGGAGCGTAGACGTCGTATCTCTGAAAATCCTCTATTCCAAGAAGTTCCGCTTTCAACTGGAAGTACTCCCTGAACAGGTCAGACTTCTTCCTTACTACTTTCAGAAGCAACTCCACTGCCTCGCCTGGTATGTCGTTGGAGACGTTACGAGGAGCGATCGAACTCTCGTAGTTTCTGATCTTCTGCGACTCGTTGTTCCAGTCCTTGACTATGTTCTTATAGATTTCTCCGAGCACCGTCTGGTTCTCCCCGTACTTCTGCATTACTCTCTTATATGATTCTCTCCTCTCATCCCTGCTCGAACTCTTAAACTTCGAAGTCATTTTTTCCTGAGGCACGTCTTCGCCGTCCCATTCGAAGAGGAACTTGTTGGTTATTATGCTGTAAAGATTCGAGACCGCCTCTTCTCCTGTGAGGTTTTTCAAAGAGATTATTCTCTCAACCTCTTCTGTTTTCGTGTAGGGCTTCTGCTTCCTCAACTGCCCTATGTAGTACTCGTACTCTCCCATGCCTTCATAACTCAGAAAGTTCTCGACTTCCTCCTCTGAGAGGTTCTTTATCCACAAGGGGAAGAACAGCAGTTGGTTATTCAACTCTGTAAGAAGAGATGACACCTTGTTGTTATGGGCAAGCCTTTTCTGGTCCGACGTGTTTTCAGAAAGCCAGAGTCTGGCATATCCTTTGAGTTTATGCATCTCTTTCTGAATCTCTTCGTACTCTTTCAGAATGCTGTAGAACTCCTCCGCCGAGACATCTTCTAAGACTTCTTTCTTTCTACTAAAATCCTCCACTCTTTGTCTTAAACGCTCTACTCTGCTCTCGGTCTCGCCAAAAGAGTATATGTCTTCAAGGTTCCAGTCAGCCATAGAACAAGTTTAGAACAAGAGGGTTTAAAAAGTTAATGAATCAAAGTTAATGAATCAAGTATTATACTCCTCTCTGTCCAGTAAGAACCGGTCCATTCCCCCTTCAAGTTCTCTTCTTCTCTCCTGATGCTCTGAAAGAAAACTGTTTATCTTTTCTATAGTGTACTCTTTGAGCTCCCCCGAGGTGAGTTCTCCCTCCTTGTAAGAAGTATATACCTCTTTGAGTCTCTCATCATCCTCTTCAAAAAAGTATCTCAGATACTGGAAGGATATATCTTTCTCTGGGTCGCCCCCCTTCTCCCTGTGCTCCTCCAACGTGTCCCTCCCTCCGGAGTAAGCGTACTTCTTTATCTTCCTCTCTACCTCGTCAGGACCGTCCGTGGCTTTTATGCTCACGGAAGAGTTGGTGGTGCTCATCTTGCCCCTGCCTTTCAGCGGAGGAAGGAAGGAGCATTGAATGCTTGCCGGCTTATAAAATCCGAGTTTAGGAAGGACATCTCTCGAGAGACGGAAGTGCGGGTCCTGGTCCACGGCGTGTGGGATTAGACAAGGTTTCTTCTCCCCTTTCAACACGGACGGAAGAAAAGCGGGAACCGCCTGCATCGCGGTGTAGAAGAGAGAGCCGATGTTGTTCGAATCGTCAAATCCAAAAGTCGACTTGACGGAAGAGAGAGTTATCTTCTTTGCCACCTTCACAGCCTCTTTGTACAGCAGGTCTGCGTGTTCTGTGTTTATCAAGAAATGGGTTTTCTCAGGGTCGAACCCAACAGCCGCCACGTCCAGCATGTTCTCTTCCAACCATTTCTGAACCTCGTCGAACTCCATATCTTTGTACAAGAACTTCTCCTCATTCGGAAACTGGAAGTAGAGTTCCACACCGAAGTTGTCCTGGAGCCACTTAGTAAAGTACCAGACCATAAGATGACCAAGGTGGATGGGTCCGGAGGGGCTACAGCCGGTGTAGAGGAAAAATTTGTTCCCTTTCTCGTACTCGTCAAGCACCCACTTCAAATCTCTGCCTGCAAAGAAGACTTTTCTCTTGAGCATGTAGTGAAGTTCACCTACGTGCTCTTCTATTCTGTCAAGAACGGAGCGGTCTATCTCCTCCAGACCGAACTTCTCCACAACTCTGGCATAATCTACATCTCCCTCAACCCTGTAAGGGTCAACTCTCATGTTCTCCTCGTCTCCCATAACAGAATAAGATATTATTACCGATCTTAATAAATCTGTCGATTTTATTCATTCCTGTTTGTTCTGATATATGTTATTCTTTTTCATACTTTTTTTTGATTAATTTTATTAATCTTGTTTGAATAATTTTCTCTGAGTGTTTATCAGACGACATGATTCCATATAACAAGTCTCCGAGAACATCTTTAGATACGGGAACAACAGTAGTACTCGGATGTTTTTCTCTTTTTTATACCTTTTATTCTTTTTTATTTATTCTGCACTACCACTTTTTTTTAGCTTCTCCTATACTTATCCCTAATATCTTTTCCTTTCTCAATCCCTTTCTCAATCTTCTCCTCCATATTTTTAAATAGTTCTGGGTTTTGTTCTACGAATTTGTTTATGACTCTGGAGACTATTGGGAGTCTCTCCAGTTTAAAATAGAAGTAACCAACTACCCCCATGATAAGCCCGCCGATCGAATCAACTATCAAGTCTCCCATGGTGTCTAAAATTCCAGTTCTTTGCATGTTCGTACCTATTACCTGGTCCATTCCAAACTCAAATATTTCCCAAACAGTTCCTATTGCTATTGCGAAGCAGAGAGTAAAAACAGCTATCCAGAACGGTTTTGCAACGATTTTCTCTCTGTAATAGATCGTGTAGAGTATTATGAACCCTATGAATCCAAGTCCTAAGCCCGAGCCGGCGTGTAGGAGTAGGTCCCACCACCAGAAAGTCTGGTAGTAACTCTGAACCTCTCCGAGGTACAGCGAGGCGTAGATGAAGACAACCACCGTGAGTTCGAGTTCCAACGGGATGATTATCTCGTACCTTTTTTCGAACAGAAGAGGAAGAAAAGTTGAAAGGAAGATTAGAGTTGTGATGAAGAACAGAGACCACCTTCCTTTAAAAACCTCTGATATTATAGCTATAACCAGGGAGAGCCTTACGAAAAGATATATTGCGTTCTGAATCTTCTCAGCCCAGTCTTTGCCTTTCAAAATTTTCATATTCACTCATTCTTCTATGCAGGAACAGTCCTTATACCAGCAGGTTATCTCATATATTATCAGGCTGAACACACCTATGAATATTGCCGAATCCGCTATGTTGAAGACAGGCCACCAGTGAAGGTCGATAAAGTCCACAACGAACCCTCTGAAAATCCTATCTGTCAGGTTTCCGAACAGGCCAGCCATTATAAGACCGAAGAAGAGTTTCTCATAGAAGTGTTTGAACCTCGGAAGCATGTACAAGAGCACACCGAGGATGATCACAGAGAGCCATATCAGCAGAGAGTTGTTCTGTTGGAACAGACCGAAACTTATGCCCGTGTTGTGAAGTTTTGTTATAGAAACCAAACCGGGAACAGCCTGTATAGACTCGCCTTCTGGAAGAATAGAGATCGTTGCCTTTGTTAACTGGTCTGAGAGATACACCAGTATTGAGAACACGACTATGTCTCTCACCCTTCCCTCTTCTTCGGGAAGCGTCGGCCTCTTCTCCTCTCCGTCCTCACTCATCATAACCTCCTCTTTCTCCGTTAATAACTCTTTTTTTATAAACTTTCTTTTTTTACTTTTACTTTTCTACAAGGACAAATTTTATATATATAATCTGTTTTTTCCTTTTAATTATGGTATCAGAATTTGAGGAACAAGATAGAGAAGAGATTACAATTACAATATTGGCAGAACGGAATGAGATAATGGAATATATAAAGTATATAAAAAATGATATAGATAGTACAACAGATTCTAAATATGATAATGATTATGAACTTAATTCTCCCTTTTCTGACAGTTCTGGTTTAGAGATTAAAATAAATGAGGGTGAGATATTGTTTCCTAATGAGGGATTAAGTCTTAAAATTGAAGATGAATATAAAGCCGTTAAGGGATCTTCATTAGGATGTGATAGTACAGATGTAAAAGTTTCTTATCTTGAAAGAAAAAATCAGGAACAAAAAGAGAGTCTTAATTTAGAAAATGTCGAAGGCTTTTTAACAGGTTTATTTGATAATACGTGTGAAGAGACATACACTATTCCTAAATCCTACTACCACGAATAACCTCTTTTATTATCCTGGTCTGTGTTCTCCTGCTCCGCAATTCTTTCAATCTTGAGAACTCTCTGGTTCAAGGACTCTAACTGAGACTTTATTGCGTCGAGCCGAGCCATTATTAACTCAGTATCCCTCTTGTCCATCGACTGGGAATTTGGAGTTTGCTGCTGGGCAGAACCTCTCTGTTGAGAGTAGTTACCTCTTTGTTGAGGATGGTTCTCTCTCTGAGAATAGTCTGTCTGCTCCTGCCCCGTGGTGTCTCTGATCTCCACACCGCTTTCTTCTCCTTGGCTCTGCCTTTGCTGACCTGCCGGGGCACCTTGTCTTTCTCCTTGTCCTTCAAAGATGTCGTCTGAGAATGGGTCGGGGTCTGATCCTGCTTTCTGCTGAGGCATTTCTTGATTGGCTCCGGGGTTAGCCCCAGCTCCAGGTCCAGGCCCGGCTCTTCTCCCCTGCCCCGCTCCCTGCCCGGTGACTGAGTCAGAGGCTTTCTTCAGAGGGTCTTCGTCTCCGCCTCTCCCGGTCAAGTCGGAGGAGAGGTCCATTGCTTCCTCTTCGTCGCTTTCGCTCTTCCAAAACTTCAACTTGTCAAAAATCTTAACACCTCTTTTTTCTTAAACGGTGTTAAAGAACTCTTCTTTTAAAAATCTTCTTGTTTACGCAGAAGACAGAGAAAAAGTAAAGTTTTATTAAAGATTAATAATTTATAAAACACAGGAATAGAAGAGAAAGTGGAGAGAAGAATGGCTGAAGACAACAAGAATTCAAATAAAGAAAAGGAAGGTTCAAGTAGTCAGAAAGAGTTTAATAACAAGACCCTTCTTGTGCTCGCAGTAATCTCACTAACCCTCGCAGTTCTCTTCAACAACTTCCTCTTAACCTACTACAACCACTCTTTCCAGCGGGAGAAAGCCTTGGAAGAAGGCGTGCTGACAGAGGTAGGGCTTACAGACGCCAAGGACATGTACGAAGACACCTATTACTATCTTAACAACGACGTCTTCTCTCTGGATACCGGGCCGATAAGTTTTCTTACAGAGGAGGAACAGAGCCACATGAAGGATGTAAAGGTTGTTATAACCTCTCTGAAGTTTCTATACTACGCGTCCCTGCTGTTCTTGCTCAGTTTATTCACCAGTCTTTTCTTCTACAACAAGAAGAACTTTAAAGGCAAACTTTTCTATCAGAAGACTTTTACCTATTCAGGCATTGCGATACTCGTCTTGAGCCTGGTCTTTTCAATACTTGTACTGCTGGCCTTCCCTCTGTTCTGGGACTACTTCCACAAGATACTGTTCCCTCAGGGGAACTGGCTATTCTCCTCGGACTCGACGTTGATAAAACTCTTCCCCTTAGGTTTCTTCCAGAGTTTGGCTGTCAGGGTGCTCAACCTCTCCATCTTCGGAGGTATAATCTCTGTGACTACAGGGTGGCTTCTTAAAAGGTCGTGAACCCTTCTTTCCACAAGTTTTTATCCTCACCTTTTTCTTAAAAGAATAAAAAAATATTTTTTTCTTTGAAAAAAAATTTAGAGCTGTTTAAGCGCCTGCCCGGATTCGAACCGGGGATCGTCGGGTTGCAGCCGACTGCCTTAGCCGCTTGGCCACAGGCGCGGAACCACCACTCTTCTTTTTTTTTGGAAAAAAAGGCGAACCAGGGGGGACTTTCGTGACGGCACTTGTCTACTGACACTGCCGGCTATTCGAACCCCCGACCCACGGCTTAGAAGGCCGTTGCTCTATTTGCCTTGCGTGCAGGAATGTTTGGATCTCCAAACTACACAGCATGCATCCAGGCTGAGCTACTGGTCCAATCAGAAGAATACAGAAGTCCTTTATAAATATTAATGTTGAATAGTTGCTTCTAAGATTTTTTAGAAAGTTGAAAGACAGTTTTTCAACGGATATCTCAGATTTTTTTGAGCAGGTTCAGGAACAGCCTGACCCCGTATCCTGTTCCTCCCTGCGAGGTAAGGAATCTCTCCCTATCTGTTATGGCGGTTCCAGCCATGTCTACGTGAGCCCAGGTGGTATCGTCTTTTACAAACTCTTTCAGAAAACTCCCCCCTGCTATGACGCCTGCTTCTCTCTTGAACCCTACGTTCTTTATGTCTGCTATGTCACTCTTCACGTCCTCTTCGTACTCTTTCCACAAGGGGAGTTGCCACACTCTCTCGCCGGAGTCCCTGCCTGCTTCTTCTACTTTATCTATTAACTCCTGGTCGTTGCCCATGACGGCTGCGCAGAGCGATCCGAGAGCTACCAGGCATGCTCCTGTCAGTGTTGCGAAGTCAATCAGAACGTCCGGGTTGTACTCTTCAGACTTTTCCAAGAGGTCTGCAAGGACTATTCTACCCTCGGCGTCTGTGTTCACGACCTCAACTGTTTTTCCACTCTTCGTCTTGACTATGTCTCCCGGTTTGTAACTCTTAGCAGAAGGCACGTTGATAGCCGTCCCTATTATCCCTGTGATGTTTATCTTTGGCTTTAACTCGGCTACTGCTTTCATAACCCCTATTATAGAAGCTGCTCCGGACATGTCATACTTCATCTCCTCCATCTTCTTTGAAGGCTTTATACTTATCCCTCCGCTGTCAAAGCAGAGGCCTTTGCCTGCCAGAACTACGTTTTTCTCGGCTTCTTCGTGCCTGTACTTCATCACAATAATTCTCGGACCTGTTGATGAGCCTCCGCCCACTGCGAGGATTCCCCGATAGTCTTTTTCTGCCAGTTCTTCCTCGTCGTAGACCTCCACGCTGAGACCTTCAAGGTCTTCCCCCAGTTTTTCTGCTTCCGACGCCATATCTTCAGGCGTCATGTCGTTGCTCGGCGCGTTCTGAAGGTCTCTTGCCGTGTTTACTGATTCTGACGTTATGATTCCTTCTTCGTACTTCTTTCTCTGTTCTTTGAGATTCTCTTCGCAGAGAAAGACAACTTTTTTCAACTCTTCCTCGTCTTCGTCTTTCGTTTTGTACTTCTTATACTTGTAGAGCCCTATCATGCTTCCTTCGACTGCGGGCTTTGCAGAAGTTTTCTCTTCCAAGATTTTTATCTTTGCCTCTTTGAACCCTCTCTTTTCTGCCAGGCGGGACGCCTTCCACGTTGCCTCTCTCAACCTGTTTTTTTCAAACTTCTCTTCTTCCCCAAGACCGGCTATTATGAAGTTCTCTATACTACCTTCTGGGTTTTCAAGGACGAGCAGTTCTGACTTCTCTCCTTCAAACCTGTTCTCTTCTCTTGCCTTGGATACTCTGTTTGAGAGAATCCTGTCCGCTTTTTCCTCGTCATCTGTCTTTCTCTCTTTGAAAGTGTAGATTATTACTGCCTCTGCCTTCAACTCTTCCAGTTCCTCCTTCTTCAGTTCTGTCTCCATTTTTATCTCCTTTTTTGTAAGTGTTTGAGTGCTGTTCTAACAATACTATTCTTTCTCTGTCAGGTACCTCTCTGCCTCCATCGCCGCTCTACATCCCTCGCCGGCAGCTGTAACTACCTGTCTGAACACGTAGTCTCTTACGTCTCCTGCTGCGAAGACTCCGTCCACGTCTGTTTTCGTGCTGTGAGGCTCTGTTATTATGTATCCTTTCTCCGTGTTTAACTGGTTTTTGAACAGGTCTGTGTTGGGTATGTGACCTATTGCCAAGAAGAACCCGTCGCATTCGAGTTCCGAGTACTCGTCTTCTTCTTTGTTGTAGAGTTTCAACTTCTCTACCTCGTCGTCTCCAAGAACCTCTTTGACCACGGTGTCCCATATGAACTCTATCTTGTCTTTCTGGAAGGCCTTCTTCTGCATTATCTTGCTGGCTCTCAACTCGTCTCTTCTGTGTATCACGTAGACTTTGCTTGCGAACTTTGTCAGGAAGGTTGATTCTTCCATTGCGGAGTCTCCTCCTCCCACGACTGCCACGGTTTTCTCCTTGTAGAACGCTCCGTCGCACGTGGCGCACGAACTGACTCCTTTACCCCAGAGCCTTTCTTCGCCCGGGATGCCGAGTTTTCTCGGCGAGGCCCCCGTTGCTATTATTACGGCTTCTGCTTCAACCTCTTCGTCGTTGTCTAAGATAATCTTTTTAGGATCTGATTTAAGGTCTGCTTCTTTCACCGTTGTGTACTTTGTTCTTGTACCGAACCTCTCTGCTTGTTCCTGCATCCTTTGCATCAGTTCGGGACCGTCTATTCCTTCTGGGAAGCCCGGGTAGTTCTCTACTCCTGTCGTCCCCATCAACTGGCCTCCCGGCTCCGCTCCTGTTATAAGCAAAGGCTCCAGTTCTGCTCTCCCGGCGTATATCCCTGCTGTTAGACCTGCTGGTCCTCCTCCTATTATAATTAACTTTTCTACCATTACTGATTCACCCTTGAAACTGTGAATACGGTGTTCTTTTAAATAATTTTCTTTTTATATACTCTTACTTATATTACTATGATGTTGCGGAACGCGTTTGTTAGTTTTCTTAGAGGTGTATGATATATAAAGTTTGGATCTGAAGAGTTTTACTTTCAAGACAGAGGTTATCCACGATATTCTTCTACTTCCATTCATAAACCTCGGATGTTACTTAGTATACCTTAAGTATTATCTAAAATTTTTTTGGGTAGAATTTTGGAAAAAAGTTGTTAAGAACATCTCTTCCTCTACTACCCTTTTATAACTCCGATGGGTTTGAACCGGGCTACTTTCTCAGCCAGTCCCAGCGCGTTGCTTACTTTTATGACCTCGTCCACGTCTTTGTAAGCTCCTGGAGATTCTTCAGCAGTTCCTTTCATCGAGTTCGGTTTTAAGTAGATCTTCTTCTCTCTCAACCTGTCTCGTATGGCTCTGCCGTCGAAGTCCTTCGTAGCCTGCTTTCTGCTCATAAGCCTGCCCGCTCCGTGGGCGGAACTTCCGAAACTCAGTTCTAAACTGTTCTTCCCCCCTACTAATAGGTACGAGGATGTTCCCATAGTCCCAGGGATGATAACCGGTTGCCCTATTTTTTTGTAGACTTCAGGAACTTCAGGTCTTCCCTTTGGAAAGGCGCGGGTGGCTCCCTTTCTGTGAACCATAAGGTCTTTCTCCTCGCCGTTGACTTTGTGAGTCTCTCTCTTGGCTATGTTGTGAGCCACGTCGTAAACTGTTTTTACTTCAGTCTCGTCTCCGAAGACCTCTTTAAAACCTTCTCTGACTCTTTGGGAGAGGACGTGTCGGTTGCACCACGCGTAGTTGGCAGCACAGCACATCGCCTTGTAGTAGTCGTCCGCCATTTTAGAACCAAGTTTCGCATAGATCAGGTTCTTGCTTGGGAGAACTGCTGGTTTCTGCTTCTCCATCTTTCTTACGTAGTCAGAGCACACCTGGTGTCCGAAGCCTCTGCTCCCGCAGTGCACCATCGCCACTACCTGCCCTTTCTCTATGCCCATGGCTTCTGCTTTCTCTTCGTGGTATATCTCCTCGACTCTCTGAACTTCTATGAAGTGGTTTCCCGAGCCGACGGTTCCTACTTGTTTTCTGCCTCTCTTCTTGGCTTTGTGAGAGACTTTGTCAGGGTCTGCTTCTTCCAAACACCCTTGTGACTCGCAGTGCTTTATATCTTCTTCTTTTCCTATACCTCTATCTACAGCCCACCTTGCTCCTTTTTTTAGGAGGTCGTTCTCTTCTTCCACGCTTATTCTGAGGCTGGACTTCGAGCCTACCCCTGTAGGACAGTTCTTGAAGAAGTTGTTTGTTATCTCTCTTCTTCTCTCTGTGACCTCTTCAGAATCGAGGTTGGTCTTTAAGAGTCGGACGCCACAGTTGATGTCGAAGCCTACACCGCCTGGACTTATTATTCCTTCTTCGAAGTTGAACGCCGCTACTCCTCCGATGCTGAACCCGTATCCTTGGTGCGCGTCGGGCATTACAAAGCTGGCTTTTTCGATACCGGGAAGTTCTGCCACGTTTGTAGCCTGCTCTACCGAGCGGTCTTTCTTGACCTCTTCGAGTATCTTTTCAGAGGCGTAGAGCCTCATAGGAACTTTCATCTTTCCTTTCTTTGGGACTTCGTAGATGTACTCCTTGACTTTTTTGATGTCGTAATCTCCGCTCATAAAAAACCACCTTGTAGTTCTCCAATATTATAATCTGATAAAAAGAATTATTAAAGGTTGTTTATATTAGTTTTGCTTTATTTCAAGATCTTGGAGTTGAACCAGTATACCATCCTTCTTTAGATAGTATGTTGCTTACTTTTCCATCGGTTGTAGTTCTGTTTTTTTATTGTTTGAAATAAGAGGTTAGTCTATTTCAGCGATGTTTCTGATTCCGCCTGCTTGGGCGTGTGTCTTCTGTGCTTCTTGCCTGGCTTCGTCTCTTAATGCTTCAAGGACTTCATTCAATTTTTCATCCATTTCATCATGTATCTCTTCCAATTTTTTAAGATTTGGATAGTCTTCTTCATCAAGGTCTTTGATTGCTTCCCTTAATTCTTCGTCAAAATTTAATATATGTTTGAAAGATAACATGTCTTCTTTGAACAATAACATCTCTCTTTTAAGAAATTTATTAACATTTTTTTCTTCGTCTTCTAATTCTTCTTTTAACTCTTCTAATGCTTCTTTTTTCTTATCTTTATTTTCGTCGTTATTTATGTATTTTATTATTTTTCTTTCTAAGTTTTCAACGTCTTCTTCTTCGCTTCTTAAATTCTTCCAATCTCTTTTTAGGGCTTTTCCGAATCTCCCTATCTGGCTCAAGTTGAGGACTTCGTCTCCCATCCTGAACTCTCCTTTTTCTTGTTCGTAGGCCATCTGGGCTTCTTGTACTTGTTGCTTAATAGGCTTCTCTTGTATGTCTTTCAGATTTGATTTTATAGATTTTGCTAATTTTTTAGTCTCGGAGTCTGTTGTTTTTTCTTCAATCTTTTCCATAATTTCTTGCCATAGGTTTATCTCATTTTGTATTTCTTTAGTGGCTTTTTCTGTGTTTATCATCAGTATGGACTCAGATTTTTTTAATTTTTTTAGTAATTCTTCTTCATCTTGTTTTATCTTGTTAATTGCTTCTTCAACATCATCAATGTTGTAACTTTTCTCTGCTTTTTTTAATGCTTCGAGGTCGTCTCTTGTTAACTCTTCAGTCTCATTCTTAATATCTTTGAATAAGTTCTCAGTTTTTCTGGTTCCTCCTTTGTATATTCTGCTAAGAGCAGTATCAAATCTCCTTTTAATTCTGCTAAACAAACTCATATTATCACCTTTCCATATTTTTTTATTTTTTCGTATTTCTTTTATTGTTTTTTTTCTTCAACCTCTTTTTTGGTTAAAAACTTATCTGATCTTTTTTAACTCTGTATCCACACTAAAGTTTAAAACCGACTTCCTCCTTTATAATTCTTTCGGTTATTTGTTTTACTTTGGAATATCTTCTCTTCTGAATGGGAGTGTCTTTTTCCTTATTTGTTTTAGTAATTCTTTGGTTTTTCTCGTATAATCTATTTCTCCTCATCGATATATGTCTTTATCTTCCCATATCTTATTCTGTTCCTCTTGATTGTTTTTTAATTTTCAAGATTTTTTCTTTTTCTATAGGTCTACTACTACTTGAGCCATCCATCCTTTGTCAGAATTTTCTAATAGCATTTCTGAATAAGTTACTGCTTTTACATAACCGCTTGTCTGGTAGTTTTTGTAGTTGTCTCCTTTAACAACTGCTTTTAACTTGTTGTTCTTTCCTTGTTCTATACTTATTTTTTCTACTTCTGAGAGTAGAAACCCTTCTGTGTCCAGTAAGAATAGTAGTTCGTCGAGGTAGTCGTAGAGCAGTGCTTCTAAACTCTCTGCTTTTACTTCCACATTAAAAGTTTTTTCGCAAGTTATCTTTTTAGGATTGGCTATTATTGAGAAACAAGCATATGCGGAGTTTTTAAAAACTTCTTCCACGTTCTCTCCGTATGCTCTGAACTTCGCGTCCGCCGTGTGTTCTAAAAATTCGTATCTTTTCATAAATAAGGTTGAAGATCCCTCTCTTTATATCTTTTTTGAAATCTTTTTCTATTTTAACAACTTTTCTTAATAAGATTTATAAACTTCTGCTCTGGTAAAGGAGTTGTATGGATGTCAAAGAACTCAACCTTGATTTGAGAGGGCAACTCAGAGACGTGGACCTTGTTGCAAAACGCAGGGTTCTCTCCAAAGTTATAGAAGGTAACTGGATGACTCGGCTTAAGGGCAGGGGGATAGAGTTCGCCGGCTACCGAAAGTATACTTACGAGGACGACGCCAGCAATATCGACTGGGGGGCTTCTCTGAGAGCAAAAGAGACCCTGGTCAGGGAGTACGAGTCTTACAAGAGCATAAATGTTTTCTTCTTATTGGATACGAGCGACAGCATGCTCTTTACTTCTCATGAGAAGACAAAGGCAGAGTACGCTTCGGAACTTGTCTTCAACCTGGCAGTCTCTATAATAAACGCAGGCAACTCGGTGGGGCTGGGCATGTTCAACGACGATGTGAAATCGGTGGTTGACCCTAACATAGGCGAGGGCAACGTTTTGAAGATGATAAACGAACTGAATAAGACTGAAAACTACGGAGGTGGGTTTGAGTTTGAGAAAGTCTCGAGGAAAGTACCTTCTTTTCTTCCAAACAGAGCTTTGATAATAATAGTCTCTGACTTCTTCGGGCTTAAAGAGGGGTGGAACCGGTACGCTCAGATGTTCTCTCAGAGATTTGACCTGATGGGTATCATGGTGAGGGATTTCAGAGAGGAAGAACTCCCGGATGAGAAGATGACTCTTTTTTTAGAGGACATGTACGGCGGAGAAGGCAGTTTTATAGACGTTGAGAAGTACAGGGAGTCGTACAAGAAAGAAGTGGCGAAGGATGAGAAGAGAATAAGAGATGTTTTCCTGAACACAGAGTCTCTTTTTTTCAAAGTCCTTACGAGAGAGGAGATGTTCAGCCAGGTAATAGAGTATTTTACAAAGACAGCCGGCAGAGTGAAGATGTGAACAGAAACAGATGTGAGAGTTTGTGTGAGCTGAAGCAAGTGTGGAAGTGAGTACGGACAGAGAAGATACAGAGAGTGATTAAGGTACTGGAGGAAAGAGAGGTGATAATGTGAAGATTGTATTTCAAAGCCCGTGGAACCTGCTGTTCCTATTTGCTCTTCCCGTAATGGTCGTACTCCACTTCTATTTTCTGAGGAGGGCGAAGAAGAAAGCGTTGAAGTTTGCCAACCTGAAGGTCTTGAAGAGAGTGACGGGCGAGAATTTTGTCACGAAGCGATACACCGTTCTGGTCTTGAGGGTTTTTCTTGTGCTGTTTGCAGTGCTGGCAGTCTCTCAGCCCGTTGTCTGGTACACCGGCGCCGGTGGCGGGTTCGACTACGTCTTCGCAGTAGATGTCTCTTCTTCAATGAGTTCTGAAAACGGTGAAGGTGTGAGCCGTTTGGAACTTGCCAAGAACACAACCCGTGACTTCATAGAAGGTTTGAACTCAGGCACTTCTGTTTCTCTAATAACTTTCTCGGGGTATAATTACGTAGAGGAGGCTGTCTCCGAAGACCACTCCGAGTTGAAGAACTCGGTGGAGTCTCTGACTGTGAGGAGCACGGGGGGGTCGGATATACCCGGCGCTGTGATAAGCGGTAGCAGTCTCTTGTCAACTTCCGAGGACAAGAGAGCTTTGATTCTGATAACTGACGGGAGCAGTACCGTCGAGCAGGTGAACTCTACTTCTCCTTTGAGAGAGGCTGTGGAGTACGCAAAGGAGAAGAACGTGGTGGTTCACTCTCTTGGGATAAAGAACACCAACGGAACTCTCGGTTACCTCCCGGGCACTTACAACATTTCGCCCTTGTACAACGAGAATAATCTGAAGATGGTTAGTTCTGAGACTGGCGGAGAGTACTTCTCTGTAACCTCTCAAGAGGATTATGAAGACGCGTTCAGGAGGATAGTTTCGGAGAAGGAAGGTTTTATAAAGAAAGAGATTGCTTCTTACCTCCTGTTGGTGGCTTTGTTTATGATATTCGTGGAGTGGATTCTTGTCAACACTCGTTATAGAGGGATACCATGATTGATGTGAACTCTTTTATCAGTTGGGACGTTGTAAGGACTGTCGGGGCTGTTCTTCTGGCAGTCGTGGTAGGGCAGGGGATGAAGTTAGGGACTTTGTTCAAGCAAGAAGGTCTTGTCGGATGGAACCGTGTCTTTAAAGAGATGTTGTCTTTCGGAGGCATGCCTTCAACTCACTCACTAACGGTCACGGCACTGACTGTCTCTCTATACTTGTCTCAGGGATTAACCCTTCTGACTTTTTCTGTTTTTGTCTTCTCTGTATTCGTGATAAAGGATGCCGTGGGGCTACGAGGGGCGGTTCAGAAGCACGCAGAGGTTCTTAACAAAAAAGTGGAAGAGGTAGAGTTGACTGAGAGAATAGGACACACCCCGCTCCAGGCGTTTATAGGAGTGGTGCTGGGGGTTATAATCCCTCTTCTTGTATGGCTCCTCTTTTGAAAAACTCTTGAGGGTGCAATAAAAAAGAGAAAACATCAGATCAGAAAACATCATCTTTTTTGATTTCACTACACTAATTCCATTCTATCACCCCACTCCATTATTAAAAAGTTAATAACTTAATAAGTATTTAAGTTAATCGTGAGATATTTCTCAATCTTCTTTTTCCAGTACTTTCTGCGCTTTTAACTAATAAGCCTCCGGCGGGATTTGAACCCGCGGCCGCTTGATCTCTTCCTCACTCTGAGTTACAAGTCAAGCGCTCTACCGCTGAGCTACGGAGGCAGACCTCGCTTTTCTTTTTAGAGAAACATATTCTTTTATAAAATTTACTTGTGGCTACGTAGTCTTTGCTTCCAATCTCTTTTTTAAGAAGTTAACAAGAGGGCGAGGAGTGTTTAAACTCACTCTCCGTTCTCAAGGGACTCCACCATGCTTGTTATCTGCCATATCTGTGTTCTGGTAATGGTCTTCAAGTTTATGTCGTTGGAGATCTCGTCCAGTTTCTGCACCAGTTTGTCTCTCTTTATGTTATCCTCGGCGTCTTTCGAGAGGCATTCCAGCATCTCCGAGGCTTTCTCCTTCACGTTTTTCGGTGTGGCATTGTCCTCTCTCAATCTTTTCAACGCAGTTTTTATCTCTGAAAAATCCATGCTACCCCTCTTTTTTCTCCCAGACTATTCTTTGTTGTTAACTACTTCTTTCTGAAGATTTCTAAGGTTCTTCGTCAGTTTTTTCTCTTCTTTCTTCGCTTTTTCGAACTCTTCACTCACTTCTTCTTTTCTTGAACTGATCTCGTCCTTGAGTTCTTCCTTGTCGGTCGAGACCATAATATTCCCTAGTATCTTGTATGCTTCGTCTGTTTTCTTCAACTCTTTCTCTGCAGATTCTATCTCTGCGAGTTCCGACTCTGCCTGCTTTTTCTGCGAGATTACTTTCTGGAGTTTCTCCTCCATAATCTGAAGTCTCTTTATCTTCTTCTGCCTCTGCATCTTCTCACCTTCTAACTCTTCTTGGTTTTCTCGTAGACTTGAAGTACTTTGCTTATTGAGTTGAGAGCCGTTCTCAACGCGGTGGCGTCCTCTGCTTCTATCTTGAACTTAACCTCTTCTCCTGCTTTGACTTTATACGAGGCCCTGTCCTTGAAAGACTTGTCTTCCGCCTTGAATAACTCTTCTATTTTTTCAGGGTTTTTGTCTGCTCTGATAACAGCTTCGTAAGTCATCGTAAAAAAGCGTAAGAGGACTATCTTGCTTTTATATGGGTTGTTTTCTCTCTTCCTTTGTATATTATTTTAGAACCGCAGTACACGCATCTAACTTTCTTCTTTACCTGTTCTGGATCTATCTCTTTCTCGCAGAAAAAACATTTGTACGCCATTTTTATCCCTCTCTTATAACTCTTCTTTCTCGTCAACTTTCATCTTTATCTTTCTGGATATGTCTTCTACTGAGTATGCTTTGTTGGCGAACTTTGCGTCGCACTTCTCGCACGTCCATATCCCCGAGGCTTTTCGCGAGACTTTCTCATAGTTGCAGTACGGGCACTTGTGCTCTTTTCTCTGCTCCTTCTCTACCTCGCCGTATTTCTCTTTTACTGTCCTGCCGTACCTCGTTCCAAACCTCTTCATAGATGGGTTCTTCGCTTTCTTCTTCTCATCAGCCATTTTGAATCACTTCTTCTACTTCCACTTTGAGAGAAACAGGGAAGGGTTTATAAAACTTATTGATTGGGTTCAGAACTCCTTTATCCTGCACCTTCCCAAAATTCATCTTCTTCACCGTTACATATAATTTTCATCGTTACATATAACAGTTACATATAACATATATTGTTTATTCTTGTATTTAAAAAAACTCTGCTTCCAGTAAGTTTATAAATAGTTATGTACTTCTCTTAAAAAAACTGTTTAGAGAGGACTCGGGGCTGTGGTGTAGCTTGGTCTTATCATTCAAGGTTTGGGACCTTGCGACCCCGGTTCAAAAACAGCGAGTGTTTGCTTAGAACGCTTCTGTATGAAAGTCCGGGCAGCCCCACTCTTCTCTAACCCACGCTACTCTTCGGCAGGCGCTTTCAAAAGATTTATATATCCACAGTTCTGTTTTTTTCTCCTATGGCTATGGGCATCCTTGCCAGCGTCGGAGTTTTTCTCGCCTCCCTGGCAGTTCTTATGTTATCTGCAAAGGTCTCCGTTAAGAAGGTTCTGGACCTCCTACACCACTTTGACCTCTCGGATACTTTCGGAGGCCTGGTTGTATTCTCAATCTCCACGAGTTTCCCTGAGTTCTTCTCCCACATGGCTGCTTCCATAGGCATCTTGTCAGGCTCCCTGGACCGAAAAGTTGCTTCTGCCACTGTGCTCGGAGCCAACATAGGTTCTGACGTGATCCAGCAGACACTTGTGGTTGGAATAGTGATTCTGATAATGGGCGGTGTGGTGTTCGAGAAGGACTTTCTAAAAACAGCTTACGCTCCTATGATAGGAACTACGCTCATGTGCCTGGTGCTTGGCTGGGATGGTAACTACTCCCGGTGGGACGGCTTGATCCTCTTCGGCACGTTCATAGCCTACCTGATCTTCCTCTACAGGCGGGACAAGTCTCACGTTCACGAACAGGTCGAGAGCAAGGAGAAGCCGGAGGACGTTAATCTCTGGATGGACACCGTCGTAGGACTGTTATGCCTGTTCTTCATGCTTCTCAGCGCCCATTTCCTCCTCTCTTCAGTCCAGGGTATAGTTGAGTTTACCGGTCTCGGCGGTTCGATAATAGGTGTTGTAACTCTCGGAGTTGCCTCAGCCTCTCCTGAGTTGTTTACCGCGATATTCGGATTGAAAGAGGGCGCTTCCGGTCTCTCTCTTGGGACGCTGATAGGAAGCAACATAACCAACCCTCTTTTTGCTATTGGTAGCGGAGCTCTCCTCTCTACTTACTGGGTTCCCGACCCTCTCATCTACTGGGACCTGCCGATGGAGACGATAACCGCTGCTCTGCTCCTACTCTACTTGTTGTTTAAGAGCGAGGGAAAGTTGGGGAGGAAAGGGGCGTTGTACCTCATCGGACTCTACGTGGCGTACCTGGTGATTAGGTTTATGTACTTCTCCGCGGACACCATGCCTGTGGGTTGAAGAGTCTTCTAAGAATTCCTCCTCGGGAAAAACTTTTTATACCTCTATTCATTAGGATGTTATTAGAAGAGCATAGAAGAGGCAAGAGGGTGGTTTGACTGTGGAGAAGAGATGTCCTGTCTGTGATTCCGAAGACGTGAAGTCTGTCGAGTACAAGGGAAGAGAATGCCTTGTCTGCAGGGACTGCGGGTACGACGAGAGGGAGACCTACGACGTCTACACTGAGAAGAGGACGAAGAAGGACGACCACGGGTTGAGGTACAAGCAGGGCGGACCAGACAGGAGCAAAAAGAAATGAGTAATAACGGGCAAGAGAAGTTTCTGTAGAGAACTGGTGGAGGAAGAGCGAAAGTTAGAGGCAATAAAAAATTTTATAAACCCTTGCGTGGTTTGTTGGATTATGGGAAAGAGATTCGTTGTGAAGCATGATAAGGATACTTGTATCGGATGTGGCGCCTGCGCCGCTGTAGCTCCGGAGTACTTTGAGATGGAGGACGGCACGGCAAAGGCTCATCTCAAGGACTCTGATATCGATGACAGAAACGTAGAGGTCTTGGAGATAGATGAAGACGGCGTGGAGAAGTGTAGGAAGGCAGAAGCCGGATGCCCGGTGAACTGCATCTCGGTAGAGGAGAAGTGACGTCTAACCGAGTTCTACGTGAGAACATTTAAATCAGAATTTTTTTTTTAAAACAGTAACTTTTATATTTTAAACAGTAATTTTTAGTAGTCGATTATTTTCTTGTTGAAACAGGTGTCGTAGAAGTCGCACTGACCAGAAGACCACTTGCACAGAGGCCCTGGCTTCCTCGGATAGTCCTCCATTTCCTCTGACTGGGTGTTGATGTGTATGGCTCTGCACTCTCTCTCCGCGTTGGAAAGGACGTCCTCGTCCACGTTCATCAACTTCTCTTCTCCGTGCTTCAAGAAGAGTATTCCTGCCTTGTCAGGCATCCCGTGTTTCTCCTTGTATATCATGGAGTAGATGCCGAGTTGGAGTTTGTACTTGTCTGTCAAGTGGTTCTTCTTGGAAGTTTTATAATCGATTATTGTAGTAGTTCCGTTCTGCTTCTGAACGGCGTCAACAAAACCTCTGACCTTGTGCTGGCTCGACTTCAGTTTTACTTCTGTAATGGGTTTTATCTTCTGAAAGGCTTCTTCCGGCTCTACGTTGTTGAAAGATGATACTTTCTCCACCACGTATTCGTGGAAGTTATCTATCATCCTCTTCGTCTCATTGTAGTACTTTCTTATCTCTTTTTCTTCCATCTCCAGAGAGGAGAGTTTTGACTTCTTCTTACTCCACTCTTCTTTGAACAACTCGTGCAGTACGACTTTTAATGTGAAGAGGAAGTTGTTGCTGGAGAGATCTGCCGTGTCAATTTCAAAGAAGTCCTCAAGGACTTTGTGAACCACACTACCTCTTATCAAGTGAATGTTTGTCACAGTAGGCATCTTCTCTATGTACTTGTAGTAGTACTTCCTCGGGCACTGCTTGTGAGTCAGTATAGAACTCGGGCTTTGAACCCTGGATACTTGGAAACTCTTCTTTGAACCACTTCCTTCTTTATTCAATGATTCCTCCATAAAATAACAATCCGACACTCTTCTATATAAATCTTTTCCAGAGGCGACCAGTGGGTTTTGGAGGGGGGAGACTAAAGAAGGATTTTTTAGATGTTTTGAAGAAACCTGTAAAAATAAAAGAGGTTAATCATAATCTTTTATTCAGCCGACTCATCACAATATTTATATCACCTTTTATGTTCTTTTTTTTGTTTTCCTCAAGCCTTTTTTTGTGTTTTGATTTTGTAGTTGAAGTTTATTCCCGCTTTACCTGTTTACAAGGTTATCAGTTCTCCAAAGTGGAAGTTGTGAACTTTAGTGAACTAAACTTTGGTTAGCGACAGTATCTACGAGATGGGTGTTTCGATTTTTTACGTTTTTACATACTACTTAGATTTTTTTAAGATGTGGAGTGATTGTTAAAGGAAAAGGTTGTATAGGATTATTATTCCTCCTAAGAGTACAGAAACCATAAGAACCCAGGTGCTTGCTTTGAGCAGTTTGTTCTTGGGAACCAGTTGTCTGTCTACCATGTTTTTTAGGGTGTTGGCATATTCTTGAATCTGTTTTTCATAACTGTCTATGGAAGCAAAACTTTGTGCTAATTCCTCCGGAGTCATATCTTTAAATGATTTATAATACATAAGACTCTTTTTCTTGTGTTCAGCAGGTTTAGTGAATAAACCAAGAGGTTCAAAAGCGTACAGTGTTATCAGGAATGATACCAAGCTCCCTGCAGACATAATAACGATACCTGGCCCCGCTCCTAATCCCTTATCAATGATTTTGGGGAAGGTCAATCCAAGCAGTACAGCCGATGAACCCATTATCCAATGGATGTTCTTTTCAGTATGTAGTTTATTTTTTATATGATTGTTTAAAATGTTCCGGAGATAATATTTATGCCAGTTCGGGTCAGGTCCTGTCTTTTTCTGGCTGGACATAGAAGAATTTAATTAGTATGAGAATATAAAAGTTTTTCGGTAGTCTCCGGCTTTGGTCCAAACTTACCTATTGTGTTTGGAGAGGTGTTTGGAACGAGGCAAAGACTGAACAGAGGTTGTTTTTGTTCAGCCTTCAGTCTCCGCTCCTCCGAATACGTCTCTATAACATTGTGAGACTATGCCTTTTTCGTCTTCTTCTATAATCTTGTCCAAAGCCTCTTTTACTGGTTTATCCTTGTGCATCTCTTCTTCTTCTTTTATGCTTTCAGCGAGGCTTTTAAATGAGCAATTGTATATCTTCTGGTAGGAGTCCAGGTCTGATCTGATTCCGTTCAGGTATCCTACGAGTGTGGACTTCTTCAGTTCTTTCTTTCTCTCCTCCTTGTCTTCTTCGTCGAAGAGATGGGCGATCCTTCTGCTTGTTAATTCTCTTTCTCGGAAGTAGATATCTTCGATGTCTTCCCATCTAAACTCCTTGCCCATTCCATCAAACTTAATCTTGAAGTAGTCGCAACTTAATTCTCTCGCTTTATACCCTTCCGTTATATTATATTTTTTGGAGAGTTCATTTTTTGTTTTTCTCATCTCCTTTTTCTCTTCTTTACTGCAGCCGGGTTTTAGTTTACATGCAGCCATGTAGGTTCCAACGGCGTATGCTGTTTCGTTTATCTCTTCGAGTAGTTTTTCTTCTCTTTGACTTGCTTTCTTATCTGCTATTTCTGCTGTGTCCATTTCGTCGAAGTCGTAGTCTTCTATCTCTCCTTCTTCGTTCAGCCCGAGCATTCTGCATAGGCTTTTGGAAACGTGTTCCTTCTCTACTCGTCTGTCCATCTCTTCTTTGACTTCGTCTACGTATTCTTCTAATTCTTGGTATTGTTCTTTTATTTCTCTCTCGTATTCTTCCAGTTCTTTGTTCATATCTTCTTCTATTGTTTCTATTCTTTCATCCAATCTTTCATCTAACTCCTTCTTGTGTTCTTCCATCTCTTTCTCCAGTTGATTCATTCTTTCTTTCACTTTTTTTACTCCAAACATTCTTATTCACCTCCTTTTTTTTCTTTTATATCATGTTCTCTTAATACATCGTCTAAGTGCAGATATTCTTCTGTTTCTTTTGTATTTTCGATCTCCTCTATTTCTCCGTCTTTATCAACGATCATTACGGTGTTGTAACCGGAATGTCCTGTTTCATGGATGTGGTTTACTGCAATCCTGTCTTCGTCTAATTGTTTAGTTTCACTAACGTGGTCTAAAGAGTTGGTGCTGTATTTGCTATTGACCAGTCTTTTTACTTTTTCTTCAGAAAATTCTTCCTTGATACTCTTTATACCGTATTTTTGTAATTGGATCTTCATCTTTCCGTCTCTTATATTAGATTCTGATATGATGTCTCCTTTCCAAACCATGAGTTTGAAAGGTATATTCCCCATTCTTTTACTGTTATCTTCTATACTAATATTATCTTCTGATACTGAAACTTTTGGGTTTAGGTAATTCTTTGTTCTAACTCCTGTCTGACCTAAGGTGTGGACTTCAACATCAATGTTTTCTTTATCGGAGTTGTCTTCGTCAATCACTCCCAGTTTAATTTCTAATTTGGAAGTGTTTGAATCTAATTCTCTCTGTTTAAGGTAGGAGAACATGATTCCTTTGTGTCCGTTCTCTAATTCGACGTCGGTTACAGTTTGTTTATATACTTGGTATGCTCCTACGTCATCAATGTTTTTGCCGTCTATTAGGTTAAAATCTGAGTTTTGGTAAGATAGGTATAATGAATCGCCGTCGTGCTCTGTTTGCTCCCCGGTGCCTGGGATGGAGTTTTTATACCATCTTTTTCTCTCGCCGATCCTGCCTAATGTGAATTTATCAGACTCATATATTTCCTTTACATCCGATTCAATCGTTTCGTATTCTTCCATTTTTATTCACCTCCTTTTTTTTCTTTTAGTTTGTATTCTCCTATGTTTTTTGTCAGATTTACGCCTTTGCCTGTGTGTTTTCTGTATCTTTGCATTGCTTTGTGGATGTCGTTGCCTATGAAGTTGTCTATGGTTTGGTGGACTTCTTCCCAGGTTTTCTTTTCTGTTTTTTTGCCTGAGATGCTGACGTCTTTGACCTGGTTTTTCATCTTGGTTGAGGGTCCGTGGCCTTCTCCTCCGCTTTGGTGTTGTGTTACTATGTAACTGAAGACGCCTTTTTTCTGGGCGTATGTTATCATCTCAACTCCTGCTTCTTCTCCTTCTTCGGAGCCAGTCATATCCAGGTCGAATAGTCCGATCAGGTATGGTTTTCCTTTTTCTTCGGCTTCTTCTATGGCTTCTTTTCCTTCTTGTATTGTTGCGTATGTTTCCAGGTTGTAGTCTGAAATTCCTGTAAAGTAGTTCTCTGCTGTTTCTCTGTTCTCTTCTTTGTCATCTACGTATATTATTCTTTCTAAGTCTTTTTCCATCTTTATCCCTCCTTTTTGTAGTTTTTTACTTGCTTTGTGTGGTTCAATTTACATCGTTTTTCTTTTTATATCTCATTTTTTTTACTCATTCTTAGGTATTCTTCTGCAACTTTAATGTTTACTGGTCTTTGTTTTGCTGCGTCTATCAGGTTGGGGTTTAATCCTCTCTGTTTTATCTTCTCCATTGCTTGGGGTTCATATTCTTCTATCTGACTGTCTGTTTGTGCGGGAAGGTTTCTACCATTTTTAGATGGTATTTTTACATCTGTTTTTGCCATTGAGTCTCCCAGGAAGAGTATTCCTGTTTCTACTTTCATATCTTGGAAGTTGTCTTTTCTTTTCTCTATCTCTTCTTTGAATTTTTCAGATTCTACAAAGTCTATTGTGTATCCTTCATCTGTTTTCTTTGCTTCTTTTCTTACGAATCCTAGTTCGTAGTGGTTTTCCGCGCATTCTGCGATGTATTTTATTTGGTCGGGGGTCAATCCGCAGTCTTCTTTGAGATGTTGGTACATTCCGGATTTACCGTTTTCTCTGTCTAAGATTATTTCTTTTGACATCTTCGCATGGTTGTCAAAGTTGTATTTTGGTATTCCATCGTATTCTTCTAGTTCGCTGCTTCTTTTTCTTATTTCTCCGTTTTCTGTTCTTTTGACTGTTTTTCCGTACTTCCCCAGGTCGTGTAGAGGCATAGCCCTTCTTAGTAGGTCGGATTTTTTCATTCCGTCTATTTCTTCCGATAGTTCTTCTTGAACGTATTCGTCAAGACCCCAGTTTTTAAGGTATTTCTTCATTTCTGTATCGTACATTCGACCCATTTTTAGACTGTGGGTGGTTATTCCCCATTGGTGCCAGTTTGGGCTGTGGTGTTTTTCGGAGTCGGTGTTTTCTATAAAGTCTTTCTTGTACTTAGGGGGTAGTCTATCGTTAGCTGAGATAATTTCCTTCGAAACGTTTAACAGTTCTTTTTCAAGTCCTTTAACTTTTTCTTTTTCCATCTTTATCCCTCCTTTTTGTAGTTTTTTTTTAAACTCTTCTTTTGTTGGTTGTTTTTTGTTACTATTAGTTAGTAATATCTCTTTCTTTATAAATCTTTTGGTTTATCTCTGTTGAATCGAAAATTAAGAACATTAGTGACCTATCTTCTGATTTTTTAATTTTTCCATATAGAAAAGAATTAGTTTTTTCCAAATCAACAGTTATCTTTGACTGAACAGAGAAAGTTTTTGATAAACGTTTTTAATATTTTAATATAATCTCATTTCTATTCACTAAACAGAGGAAAACTATTAAAAAGGAAGAGGTTTTTCTCAAGGAACCCAATGGATAATAAAGAGTACTCTTACACGTTGAAGATTCCCAAGAAAAGGGTTGC
>CAYSOY010000006.1:0-2783 GCA_964432865.1 uncultured Methanosarcinales archaeon | reverse complement strand
ATAGACTCAGACGAAGGAGAGGTCTTTCTTAGAGGGAAGAACAGTCTCAACCTCTACACCACGAGGCAAGTAGTCAAAGCTATAGGCAGAGGGTTCAATCCGAAGATAGCTCAGCAACTTCTGAAGCAAGACTACACTTTTGAACTTATAGAGTTGAAGGACTACTCCACTACGGAGAAGGAGAGGAAAAGGTTAAAGGGAAGAGTCATCGGCTCCGGCGGGAAGGCGAGGAAGAACATAGAGCGCCTCACAGACACCGCGATATCAGTCTACGGCAAGACAATAGGGATAATAGGTACTAATGAGGCGATCGCGGTAGCTAAGAAAGCGATTGATTCACTGCTTACGGGAAGCCCTCACTCTTCTGTCTTCAACTATCTTGAGAAGCAGAAAAGAGCGCGCAGGAGGAAAGAACTCGAAGGCGAGAGTTTTTAGAAGAGTAGAGGTTTTTTTAGAGGAATCTCCGATTTTTTAATCTATTTTTGAACTCAAGGGGCTGTAGTGTAGCTTGGTTATCATTGGCGCATGGGGTGCGTCTAACCCGGGTTCGAATCCTGGCAGCCCCATCTCCAACCCAAAACTTTTCTAACTTAAAATAACTCTCTTTATACTAATATTCTTAATAGAAAAAACCTTGGTTTTTTAGAGCAACCTTATCACAAATCTTGTAAATTAAGTGTTGGTTTTAGTGAGTAAGCCATCCTCCATCTACAACAATTGTTTGTCCAGTAACATAGTCGGACTCATCACTTGCCAAGAAAGCTACTGCGTTTGCTATGTCTTCTGGCTCTCCAACCCTTCCATAAGGAATATTTGCCATAAGAGAGTTCTTAGTATCTTCATCTCTCAACATATCCTTAGTCATATCTGTTCTTATAACACCAGGAGCTATTCCGTTCACATTTATTTTATTACTTCCAAGCTCCAATGCCAACTCCTTAGTAAAGTTTACAATAGCTCCTTTGCTCGCACAATAAATTGAAGAGTTTGCAAATCCTACCATTCCAGCGATGCTCGCTATGTTAATAATCTTTCCGTAAGTGTTCTCTTTCATATTTGGAATTACCTCTTTAGAGCATAGAATAGCTCCTCTTAGGTTGATGTCAAGAAGTTTATAGATTTCAGAAGTATCCATCTTTTCTAATTCTTTCTGGATGAATATCCCGGCGTTGTTAACCAAGATATCTATTCTCCCATACTCTTTGATAACCCTATCTACAACTCTTTCAATATCTTTCTCATCTGTCACGTCCATCTTAAAACAAGTAGCTTCACCACCTTTTTTTCTGATCTCCTCAACTACTTCTTCACAATCATCTTTGTTAACATCTGTAACCACTACTTTAGCATTGTTCTCAGCCAGTTTTAAAGCGATCCCTCTACCTATACCTCTCCTCGACCCTGTAACAATAGCAACTCTTCCTTCTAAGTCATAATTCTTCATAATATCCACCTCGATAACTTCCAATTTTACAATACAAACGGAAATAATAAATTTATCAATCTATAAATCTTTTGGTTTTTAAAATAACAACATCATATTAAGTATATTATTATTATTATATATTAGAATATCAATAATTCTTTTATTTTTTTTTCCAAACTCTAATCTTCAATAATAGCATTAGTATTTACTAAAAGCATTAGCATTCGTAACTTTTATAAACTTAATATTTAAAGAAGTTGATTTATGGGGAAGAGTATGAGTGGTTCGAAGAAAGTGACGGCAACTCAGTTGGCAAAGAGGCAGAGGGATATAGGCGTCGCGGAGTTCTTCTCAAAGAACAAGCACCTGCTTGGATTCGACAATCCAAAAAAAGCCCTTCTAACCACAGTCAAAGAGGCAGTAGACAACGCGATAGACGCCTGCGAAGAAGCAAACATACTTCCAGAGTTAGATATAGAAATAATAGACATGGAAGGAAGCAGGTACAGGGTGATAGTGGAGGACAACGGACCTGGCATAGTCAAGGAGGAGATACCTAAAATCTTTGCGAAACTTCTCTACGGGAGCAAGTTTCACTCGCAGAAACAGCAGAGAGGCCAGCAAGGAATCGGTATAAGTGCCAGTGCGATGTACGCCCAGTTAACAACAGGAAGACCTGCAAAGATAACAAGCAAGACAGAAGAGCAGGAGAAAGGCAACTACTACGAATTAAGAATCGACACGAAGAAGAACAAGCCGAAAATAGTCACGGAGGAAGAGAAAGAATGGGAGAAAGACCACGGGACCAAGGTAGAACTCGACCTCGAAGGAAAGTATATGAAAGGAAAGAGGTCAGTGGACGAATACTTGAAAGAGACGGCGGTAGTGAACCCCCACCTGGCGTTGACCTACGTCAATCCCAGAGCAGAGCAGTACATGTTCTCAAGAGGATCGGACAAACTTCCAGAGGAAGCGGAAGAGATAAAACCCCACCCTGAAGGGGTGGAGATAGGAACTGTTATGAAGATGATGAAGTTCACCGAGAAGAGAACACTGAGGTCTTTTCTGAAGCACGAGTTTACAAGAGTTTCATCAGACACTGCTAAGAGGATATGTGAGAACGCCCGGTTGAAACCTGGGAGGACGGTAGCGAGGATGAAGCGGGAGCACGTCGAAGCCCTGATAGAAGGAATATCTGAGACGAAGATAATGGCTCCTCCGACCGACTGCCTCAGCCCCATAGGCTCGGACCTCTTAGAGAAAGGACTGAAGAAGGAGATAAACGCGGAGTTCTACTCCTCGATAACCAGAGATCCGGTAGTTTACAAAGGCTCGCCTTTCCAGATAGAATGCGCTC
>CAYSOY010000005.1:40103-42262 GCA_964432865.1 uncultured Methanosarcinales archaeon | reverse complement strand
CCCACTATTCTCTGAATACCATAATGCTTCTCCACTGTTCTTTGACCTCTGCAAGGCGTCTCCGGAAAGTTTAGCAAACCGCAACTGTTTTTCTGAAAAAGACATATCCTGCCCTCCCTCTTGAAGGGTTATGCCCCAACCACCATATTCCTTTTCCGTACAAGGCTTTAAATCTTTAGTAATCATTCCATAAGCAGATGTCGCAATACCTTGTATGTATTGATTTTCATAATCAAAAAATTCTTCCAACTTATCTTCTCTTTCAGAATAACACTTCTTAATAACAGATACTAAATCTCTTGCTCTCTCTCCTTCTCTATTCTGGGTTATTTCCTCCGCAAGGTCGGACAATTCATCTAAATCTAACAGATTAGGTTCGGACATCCATACTAATTCTTCTATATTTACCATTTGATTTTGGAGAAATACACCTACACATATAAATCTTTCGATTTTTTACTATTATAGAAGTAAAAAAGTTCTAAAGTTCTCTATCTTTTATAAAAAAATTTTATAAACAAGAGAGTCTTTTAACTCTCCATGGCATCAGTAATGGTTATGTGTGCTCACTCCGACGACCAAGTAATAGCGCCGGGGGGTACGCTTGCAAAGTACGCCTCGGAAGGCTGGGACGTCCACATCGTAGTCTTCTCCTTCGGCGAACTCAGCCACCCTCATTTGAGGCCGGAGGTTATCAGCAAGAAGAGAGTTGAGGAGTCACAGGAGGCAAACAAGGTTATCGGGGGAGAGACCACTCAGTTCCTGGGGTTGAAGGAAGGCAAGTTCAGAGAGGAGATGGAAGAGAAAGGTCTGCAGAAGAAGATCGTTGAGAAAATACAGGATATAAACCCTGAGAAGATCTTTACCCACTCTTTTGACGACACACACCACGATCACAGAAAGGTTTTTGAAATAGTTGAAGAATGCGTGGAGAACAGTGGTGTCGATCCCGAACTATACGTCTTTGACACGTGGACTTTGTTTGATACGAAGAAGAAAGAGTATCCTAAACTGGTTGTTGATGTCTCTGATTATTTTAAGAAAAAAGTAGAAGCTCTTCATTGTTTTAAGAGCCAGATAAAGCCCTTAACCCACACCCAATTCAACAACCTCCTCTACATATCCATCTATGCCAAGGCATTCTTCGAAGGTTTTAAGAACGGTTTTAGGTTTGCCGAGACGTTCTACAGAGTTTCTTGAATTCTTAAAAAGGGTTTATAAAAAAAAGTTTGTAAAGAATTATAAAAAAAAGGTTATAAAAAAGTAATAATTTATGTTTTCAGGTTTACAAGTCGTCTCTGGTCAGCAAAGTTATCTTGGAACTCGTTGTTTTTTTATCCATCCCTACTATGAAATCCACGCCTACTTTCTTAGCAGTCTTAACCAGCGACTTATTTATGTCACCGTCCAGGATGACCGCGTGTACTCCAGACTCCATGTTCTTCATCGTGCTCTTAAGTTCCTTTATAGGAACCTTGCCCAGAGGGTTGAGGTCGTCGTCAAGGATAAACGCTCCTTTCGACCCTATCAGGTCTTGGAGTTTTTTCTTAAACGTTTTTTTCTCCTTGGATGAAGGCTTCTTGGTCTTCTTCTTTTTACTGCTCTTTTTCTTCCCTTTCTTTGAAGACTTCTTAGACTTCTTTTTCTTCTTTCTTTTTTTCTTTTTCTTCTTGGACTTCTTTGACTTTTTACGTTTGGACTTCTTCGACTTTCCGGATCTCTTGTTTCTCTTCTTCATGTTGGTTTTAAACTGCTCCGGCGTTACCTTCCCTCTTAGAGATTTATGAATCTCTTTCTTAGTAATCTCTTCTACTTCTTTTCCATCAGGAGCTTTTGTGACAAAGTCAATCTCAGTCGCTCCTTTCAGTTCCTTAACTATGAGGTCTCCTCCTCTGTCGCCGTCCACGAAGACAATCGCTACTTTCTCCTTGCAGAGTTTCTTCATCGTCTTTGAAACACCTGTTCCTTTGTTGGCGACGACGTTCTTGAAGCCGTGCTTCAACAGGTTCAGAACATCTGCTCTTCCTTCCACGACTATTATCTCTTCGCTTTCACTTATACCCGGACCTGCCGGGAGTTTATCTCTTCCGTAGTCCGTGATCTCCATCACTCTGACAGACTCCGCGACTTCGTTGGACATCTCCTGCGAGTCAGGCATC
>CAYSOY010000005.1:39373-40093 GCA_964432865.1 uncultured Methanosarcinales archaeon | reverse complement strand
TCATAAGATCTTTCAAAAGAGACTTCGCTCTCTTCAACAAGAACTTTCTCTTGCTGACTCTGACGTCTTCTATCTTCTTTATCTTTAACTCCGCGTCGCAGGGCCCTATCCTCTTTATAACCTCCAGCGCCGCTGCTATTATAGACGTCTCTGCTTTGTCCATACTGCTGGGGATAGTTATCTCTCCTTTTGTCTTCCCTGACTTGGTGTTCAGGTCTACTTCTATTCTTCCTATCCTTCCGCTTCTCTGGAGTTCTCTCAGTTCAAGGTCTGAACCGAGTAGTCCTTCTGTCTGTCCGAATATTGCTCCGATGACGTCTGGTTTGTCAACCACTCCGTCAACAGAAATCTTACTGTATATTACATACTTTGATGATATCTGTGCTATTTTTGCCATGTTATCCCTCCTTTCTATTTCTTTTCTATTCTTCTTCTATATTTTTTTAGTTTTCAATCAATAATTTCTTCTAAATTATCGACTTCTTCTATCTTTGAATCACTCAAGAACCCTGCATTTTTTAGAACCAAATAAAAGTGTTTTTAAAGTCGGGCGTGTAAAGCCGTTACTTAAAGAAAGTTCTACACCTCTTTAGGTTTTATGCTATGGCAACTTTTTGCTGACACTTATGAACTTCCTTTTTTACTTACAAACACTTTCTGATTCTTCTCCGCGTTGAACGGTTTAATATGCAAGGATCTTGAAGGTTTGATTAACAAAAA
>CAYSOY010000005.1:36643-39363 GCA_964432865.1 uncultured Methanosarcinales archaeon | reverse complement strand
TCTCATCCTTTAAAAGGAGTATATGTATGCTTTTCTGACCTAATACCTCGTCTTTACTATGAGGTTATTGATGCCCGGCGCTAACTCCCGAATTCATCGCAGGGCTTCTCGTCCTAAGCTCCTTCGAGTACCTCTCACGGCGGGCTTCGTGACAGAGCATCACACCCTGCCTACAACACCGAAATAACTCTTTATATATAAAACTTATGTATAATTTCTCCAGAAACATTCAGTTCTGTAGACAACTCCGAAGTCACCGTTTATACTCGGAGTAGTAGACGTAGAAGATTATTCCTGCCAGAAGGACTCCTGCGAGGAGACCTGCCAGGACGTAGACCGCCGAGGCGGGGTTGAATCCTGCGGCGTTTTTTACAGTCAAGCCAGTAAGAGAAGCATCTGCGTTCAAAAACATCATACCTGCTATGCCCGCAACAAGACAGACAGCGGTTATTACCAAAACCTTGGAATACGACTCTTTGTACATATAAATATAATATTATAATATGGGTTTATAAAATTTTCTCTCCTGAGTTTCTTAACAAAAATATATAAAACAGAGAGTATTCCAAAACCTCATGAGAGTAGAGTTCATGCCCGTGAGGTACAAGGGAGACATAGAGATAAAAGAAGAATTAGTGGAGAGACTTCCTGAAAAAGTCTGCCTCTTCGCAACCATCCAGTACCTCGATCAGATTGAAGATGTTAGGAAAGAACTGGAAGAAGCAGGCGTGGAAGTAGAGACTCTGAGAGCAGGCCATGGAAAGTACGAAGGTCAACTCCTTGGATGTACTACGGAGAAGATTGGAACCGACGCAGATGCCTTCCTCTACGTTGGGGACGGATTTTTCCACCCACAGACCCTCCTGGTAAGGAACACCAAGCCGGTCTACAGGTACAATCCGAAAACAGAAAGGGTTAAGAAGTTTACCAGAGACGATAAAAGAGTGAAAAAATTTCTCAAGAGGAAGAAAAGTGCGCTGTCGGCGTTCCACAGAGAAGAAGAGATAGGTGTGCTGGTGACCACCAAATACGGTCAGAGCAGAGTTGAAGAATCTTTGAAACTGAAGGAGAAGTATCCTGGAAAGAGATTCACTTACCTGCTCGCCGACACAATAAACCCCTCCCTGCTGGAGGACTTCCCCCACGTGGAATGCTTTGTCAACACAGCCTGCCCACAGATAAGCATAAGCGAGTACCAGAAGATGCCCAAGCCAGTAATAAACATAAGAGAACTGGGAATGGAGTGGTGAGAGAACTCGAGTTTCAAAAAAAGAAACCCGATCAGAGTCCACCACCGACACTCCTTGACTTACTCGTATAATTCGAAGTCCGTCACTGGCACTCCTTGACTTACTCGTGGCAAAACCACTCGTAAGTTAGTTTACTAACGTTCACAACTTACTCGTATAATTACTCGTAAGTTAGTTTACTAACGTTCACAACTTACTCGTATAATTACTCGTAAGTTTTATAAAGAAGCAGTTACTTTTGGGAGAAAAGGGAAGAATAATGGCTGATTACAGATTCAAAACAGCAGGGACGATAAAAAAAGGAGATACAGTGGTAATAGACGACACCGCCTGCGTGGTCAAGAAAACCCAGACCAGCAGACCGGGAAAACACGGACACGCAAAAGTAAGAATGCAGGTCGTCGGCATGCTGAACGACAAGAAAAAAGAAGTGGTTATGCCCGGAGACGAGAAAATAAAGACTCCGATAATAAACAAGAACCACGCCCAAGTACTCTCTGTAAGCGGAGACACAGCCAACGTTATGGATTCAGAATCCTACAAGACCTTCGACCTGGAGATCCCCGAAGAACTCAGCGGAGACGTGCAAGAAGGAGGAAGAATCCTCTACTGGGAGATAATGTCGGACAAAGTAATGAAAGAAATAGTAGAATAGAGGTTTTTATTATGGCAAGATTCTCAGAAGCCGAAGCAAGGCTGTTCAAAGACGTATTCGTATGCAAGAAGTGCAAAAGCAAGATAAAGGCAGATCCTCTGAAAGTGATGGAGAAGAAAATCGCCTGCCGGAAATGCGGAGCCAAGAAGTTGAGAAGAATAAAGAAGAACTGATGAAAAAACAACTTGGAGACGCAGAAATCGTTCAGTTCTCACCACCAGTTACACAAACCAGTTTGCACAAACCATCTTAAAATAATCCTAAAAAAATCAGTAAACTTTAAAAAAGAAAAATCCTGGAATAAGTAATATGGACAAAAGGGGGAGACCTACAAGGTCAAAGATAAGAGAGAACATCGTAGAGATACTCTACTTCTTAGAAGAGAGTTACGGCTATCAGATACACCAGGTCTATAAAGAAATATTCCCAGCCGTAACCCTAAGAGTCATATACTACCACCTAAAAAAAGGCGTAGAACTCAACCTGTTCAAAGTAGAGAACATCAAGAAAGAGAAAGGAGAGTACTCATGGGGAGGAGAAGCAGAGAAAGTCTACTACAAACTCGGTCCGGAAGCCAACCCAAGCATCCAACCAGAAGTGAAAGAGTACTTCGAAAACAAAAAACAGTAAGGAGAAAGAGATCGCTTGGTAAAAAACTTGGAAAGAATCTTAAAAAACCGTGTTTGGTAAACCGGTCAAAAAAAATCTCTAAAGAAAACTCTTTATTATCGGCGTCAGCAAAAGAACTACAATCGCCAGTATGAAAAAAGTACTTATCCGAGACCAGATCAACAACGCTTTCTCCTCCTCAAAAT
>CAYSOY010000005.1:35505-36594 GCA_964432865.1 uncultured Methanosarcinales archaeon | reverse complement strand
GGGCCGAGAGGTAGAAGGTTTGCAAGCCCGATACCCAAACTAAGCAGGAGGAGCCAGACAAAAAACTCTTTCAGCAGAGTCAAGGTATCGGAAAGCCAAAGCCACCCATCTTTGTAGTTCCTTCCAAGATAAACCCCTATGTAACCTGCGCTTTTATTATTAGGGTGAGGCGCGGCAGTGATGACGTGCTCCTCCTGGCTATTGGAGACTGTCAGGTTCTCCCCAGGCTTCAAATCTTCCTCCTTCAAGACCTGGAGGAACTCTTGTGAATTAGAGACGTTTCTTCCGTTGACAGATTTATAAACTACGCCTTCAGAAACCCCTGCTTCTTCTGCAGGAAGACCATCTGAAACCTCGGAGAAGACCACGCCGTTATCAGCCGTCAAGGCACCCAAGGCGGGGCTGATTATCAAAGGGAGAATAACCAGTCCTATTAATCCTCCAAGAAGCATGTTGCTGAACGGGCCTGCTGCGAAGACTGACTGCTGAGTGGAATCATCCGCCTCTTCCACTTCCTCCTCGTCCGGCTCCACAAAAGCGCCTCCGAGAGGACCGAACACCAGCAGACCCGAACTCTTAATCTTCAACTTGTGAGCAGCAGCGACGAGACCGTGGCTGAACTCGTGAACAACTATTACCACGAACAAAGCAAGCCAACCTATGACAAGAGGGACCTTTATACCAACCCCTGGGATTTTAAAACCGGGGATTACAGGAGCAACTACTGGAGGAGCTTCTGGTTGTAAGAAGAGATTATAAAAACCTTTGAATATCATGTACACAATAACCAACATTCCAAGAAAACCGGCTACTACACCCGCGTATCCCAGATATTTTATTATCTTGGAGTGTTTCCGACCAAACTTCTTCATGAACTTCAAGCCGAACTTTGTCCGATAGAGACCTATAAATTTCGCCTGCCAATCTATCTTATCCCTGAAAAAATAGATTACTGCAAAGATAGAGAAATAGAATATGAGGGGCGCCTTGTGACTCATCACAAACTGCCATACACCTGATAAAAATGCCATAAGAGAACCCATAAAAAAAGAGTTTATATAATTTTTGGAATTCAAACTTTTTAGGAAT
>CAYSOY010000005.1:31921-35495 GCA_964432865.1 uncultured Methanosarcinales archaeon | reverse complement strand
GATAAAGAATAGAAAGAGAGTTTCGAAAGAGAGTTTCTCAAGCCCCTAAGAGTTTTCTCTCAAAACCTCAACACAAGGAAGGCTCTTCCCACTAACGTAGTCAAGAGCCGACCCCCCACCAGTAGACACATGTCTGAAGAACATCTCAAGTTTTAAATCGTTAACCGCCTTCGCAGTCTCTCCGCCAGCAACAACGACGTCTTTAGAAGACTTCGCCAGGTGAGACGCCATCTTCTTAGAAGCCTGGTCGAAAGGAATGATCTCAAACTTTCCAAGAGGACCGTTCCAGAAGACAGACTCTGCGTCTTCCATCTCCTTGAAGAACTCCTCTATACTCTGAGCTCCGATGTCGAAGCCTTTCATCCCAGGAGGTATCTTATCATAGTCCACTGTGAAGACCTCGGACTCCTCGTCCTCTGCAACTACCACGTCGCTCGGCAGAAAAATCTTCTCCTCGTACTCCTCCAAAAGTTTCTTCGCCTGGGAGACCGCTTCTTCATCCACCAAGCTTTTACCAGTCTCCAAACCAAGAGCCTCTAAGAAAGTAAAGACCATCGCGCCTCCAACGCAGACATTCTCCGCTTTCTCAAGAAGTCTCTTCAACGCGACGATTTTACCGCCGGTCTTAGCCCCGCCAAGGACCACATGGAGAGGCTTCTTCAACTTTTCAAGGTCGAGTTCAGAGAGTTCTTCTCTTATCAACAATCCGTGAGCTCTTTCCTCCCCGTCGTAGAGTTTAGGCAGTCCATAAGTCGAGGCGTGTCTTCGGTGAACTGTGCCGAAAGCGTCGTTGATGTAGAAGTCCGCAGTCTTTTTAAGATTCTTGCAGAACTTGGAACTGTTGCTTCTTTCGCCTTTGTGAAATCTCAAGTTCTCCAGCAGGACCACTCCGCTCTCAGGCAATTCAGAGAGTTCCTTCGCGAAGAGGACTTTTTCTTCTAATAGTTCGGAGAGTTTCTCCGCGACCGGCTTCAAGGAGAGTTCTTCTTTCTTCTTCCCGCCGGGCCTTCCAAGATGAGAACCTATTATTATTCTTTCAGCATCCTGACTCAGAAGATACTCCACGGTCTGAAGAGATTTTTTTATCCTCCAATCGTCTCTTATCCGCCCCTCGCGGACGGGGACATTCAAATCTAACCGTAGAAAAACTCTGCTATCTTCCACTTCCAACTCTTCCAACTCTGCCACAACTAAAAAATCGATGTAAAAATTTAAAAAGGTTTTGGTCTGAAGAGATTTAGAAGAAAACCGGCTTCGCCCTCTGCTCTATCCACTGTCTCGGTTATTCGAACATCAACTTCGCCATGTCTATCATCCTACAACTGTAGCCCCACTCGTTGTCGTACCAACCGACCACTTTCAAGAGTTCGCCGTCAATCTCTGTCAGTTTCGAGTCAAAGATGCAACTGTGCGGGTCGTGGACTATATCCGAAGAGACAAGCGGTTCTTCGGAGTACTTCAATACGTTTTTTAAGTGGTGTTGAGAGACGTTTTTGAACAGGTCGTTTACCTCATCCCTGCTCGGACTCTCTTCCAACCTGCAGACAAAATACGTCGCGCTTCCAACAGGAACAGGGACTCTTATGGCTCTGCTGTGCACCTTACCTTTCAGTTCGGGAATGACTTTCTGCACGGCTTCTGCAGCTCCGCTTGTCGTGGGGATTATGTTTTCAGCCGCTGCCCTCGCCCTGCGCAGGTCTCCGTGGGTAGCATCTTGGAGGTTCTGAGAGCCTGTGTAGGCGTGGACTGTCTCCATGAAGCCTGAAACTATTCCAAAGTTGTCGTTCAGAACCTTCGCCATCGGCGCAAAGCAGTTAGTGGTGCAGGACGCGTTGCTGACTATATCGTGATTCTCTCTGTCGTACTCGGAGTCGTTGACTCCCAGAACAAACGTCTTTATCATGTCATCCTTCGGAGGCGCGCTTAGAAGCACTTTTTCAGCTCCCGCTTGAAGGTGTCCTTCTGCCTTATCCCGTGTGCGGAATATGCCCGTGCATTCCACAACCAGGTCTGTGTCGTGCTCCTCCCAAGGAATACTTTCAGGGGTTTTCTCGTTGTACATGGGAATCTCTTTGTCTTCAACTATGAGAGACTCCTCGGAGTGATCTACTTCTCCTCTAAAACTGCCCTGGGTACTGTCTCTTTTCAGAAGTTGTGCGAGTATTCTGGGCTCTGAGAGGTCGTTGACCCCCACGAACTCTATCTCCGAGTCGTCGAAGCCTGCTCTGAAGACCATTCTTCCAATTCTTCCAAAACCATTAATACCTACTCTTACCATACAAAAAACTCACCTCTTCTCTACAACTCAATTATTTAAATTTAGATGTATCCCTTATATATAAAAGTTGTTGTAGAAAATAAACTATTAAGAAAAAAGAAAAAACTGTTGAAGGAACGGTTGAGGATCTTAAAAAACCTCCTCCCAAAGCAACCCCTCATACACGAACAAAAAACTTATATACCCACAGGTATTCAAATATATTAGTTGATTACCATGTTAGGGAAGAAGACCTTGAGTGCGGTGATAGTTCTACTGGTAGTGGGAAGCGTAGTTGCCACTGCCTCTTTCTTCCTCTTCCCCTACGAGCCTCTACGACCCCCGTTCGCAAACTCCTCCGAATCCACGGAGGGCGGAGTCAAGGAAGTAGCAGAGGCTAACAACAAGTTCGGGGTCGAACTCTACTCTAACCACCTAATGTCTGAAGAAGGAAACGTTTTCTACTCACCTTACAGCATCTTCTCCGCACTGGCGATAACCTACGAAGGTGCAAGAGAAGAGACAGCGGAGGAGATGAAATCTGTCTTCCACTACCCTGAAAAAGAGAGACTCAGAGAGAACTACGCATCTATCTACAACAAGGTGAACAGAGACGAAGAGTACGAACTGCTGACCGGCAACGCCTTGTGGATTCAAAAAGATTATCCTCTGCTGGAAGAGTACAAAAGCGTCGTAGAGAGATACTACGGAGGAAAAGCCTCCAAATTGGACTTCAAAGAAGAGACGAAGAAGTCAAGAGAGACCATCAACAAGTTCATAGAAGAACAGACCAAGGAGAAGATAAAGGATCTCATCCCAAAGAACAGTCTCTCCCCGCTCACAAGAGTCGTCATCACCAACGCAGTCTATTTCAAGGGAGAGTGGAAGTGGCAGTTCAACAAGTCAAAAACAAAGAAAGAGGAGTTCAGAGTCAGTTCGGAGGAGAGTGTAGAGGTTGATATGATGAGCATGGAGCCGGACGAGGCGAAGTTCAACTACGCAGAGATAAACAGTTCAGAGAGCAGTCTTAAAATTCTTGAACTCCCATACCGAGGAGGAAACCTCTCCATGACCGTACTCCTCCCGGAGAAAGAAACAGGTGCCGAAAACCTCGACTTGACCCTGGAGGAATTCAGAGAGTACAGGGAGGAGATGGAGAAGACTAAGATGGACCTAATAGAGATTCCAAAGTTCGAGTTTGAAAAGAAGTATTTTATGAAGAAAACTCTTAAAAAAGCAGGCATGCCTACCGCGTTCTCCAACTCTGCTGACTTCACAGGCATAAGTAAAAGAGGCGACAAACTTCTTTTACTTATG
>CAYSOY010000005.1:2164-31911 GCA_964432865.1 uncultured Methanosarcinales archaeon | reverse complement strand
AAGTCGGTAATACACCAGTCCTATATAAAAGTCGACGAGGAGGGGACGGAAGCAGCAGCTGCGACAGCGGTAAGCGTCGGCGTGACCTCCGCCGGGCCGAAACACAGAAAGGTCTTCAAAGCAGACCATCCTTTCCTCTTCTTCATACAGGAGAAAAAAACAGGAAGTATCCTATTCATGGGAAGAGTTACCAATCCTTCATAGAGATAAAGACCTATCTTTCTGAAAATATCTTTCTAAAAAAATAATTCTTAATTAAGCATTATTGATATCTATGTCTTATCAGGCTTTTTTTCCTAACTCTTCTTCTTTCTCAGCTATTTTCAAAGTGGTTTCTAAAACAGTGTCTGGGTTTAATGCTATTGAGTGAATTCCGCATTCTACTAAGAACTCAGCGAACTCTTCATAATCAGACGGTGCTTGTCCACAGATCCCTATGTATTTCTCTTTCCTATTGGCTTTCTCTACAACCTGTCTTATCAGTTTCTTTACTGCTCTGTTCCTCTCGTCGTATATGTGGTCTACGAGTTCAGAGTCCCTGTCCACTCCAAGAGTCAGTTGGGTGAGGTCGTTGCTACCTATGCTGAAACCGTCGAATATTTCTAAAAACTGGTCTGCCAGTAACACATTGCTGGGTATCTCGCACATAACGTGAATTTTCCACCCTTCTTCTCTACAAATACCTCTCTCTTCCAGTATTTTTAGAACTTTTTTCCCTTCTTCTACGGTTCTGCAGAAAGGTATCATAAGTTCTAAGTTGGTAAGCCCGAACTCTTCTCTAACTCTCTTTACTGCTTCGCATTCCAGCCCGAATGCTTCTTTGAACTCTTCTCCGTAGTATCTGGATGCTCCTCTCCATCCAAGCATAGGGTTCTCTTCTTCCGGCTCGTACATCTCTCCTCCTATGAGGTTGGCGTATTCGTTTGATTTGAAATCTGAAAACCTTAATATTACTGGTTTTGGGTAGAAAGCCGATGTTATCATAGCTATTCCTTCGGCGAGTTTGTCTACATAATACTTTTCTTTATCTTCGTAGTTATAAGTCAGTTCTTTTATCTTCTCTTTTACTTCTCCATCTTCTAAACTGTCGTATTCCAGTAGGGCTTTAGGGTGTATTCCTATCGAGCTGTTTATTATGAACTCTTCTCTTGCCAGCCCCACTCCTTTATTAGGAATTTGTCTCATGTTGAAAGCTTGATCCGGAGTTCCAAGTATCATCATCACGTCTGTTTTTGTCTTGGGAACTTCTTTGAGGTTTATCTCTTCTACTTCGTAGTTTAACTCTCCCTGGTAAATGTATCCTTCGTCTCCTTTGCTACAGTCAACTGTGACTCTCTCTTTATTTTTCAGCTTCTCTGTCCCGTCGTCTGTCCCTACTATGCACGGTATTCCGAGCTCTCTGCTTATTATAGCTGCGTGGCATGTCCTTCCTCCTTTGTTGGTCACTATCGCAGATGCTATTTTCATTATTGGCTCCCAGTCAGGATCTGTCATCTCCGTTACTAATACTTCTCCTTTGTTGAACTCTTCTATCTCTTTAGCGCTTTTCAGAACGTTTGGTTTTCCCGAGCCGATTCTTGAACCGACGGAGTGTCCTTCTGCTACTACGCTTCCTTCTTCTTTAAGATGATATTTTTTTATGATGTTTTTATCCTCTGTACTGTGAACTGTCTCAGGCCTCGCCTGTATTATGAATAGCTCGTCAGTTTTTCCGTCCTTAGCCCATTCTATATCCATTGGTTTGAACTTTCCTGCTTTTGCAGAATAGTGTCCTTCTATTATACAAGCCCATTCTGCCAGTTTCAGAATCTCTTCGTCTTCGAGGCAGAACTCTTTTCTGTCATTCAGATCTACAGGGATGTTCTTCACTCTTCTGTTTCCGTGGGTGTCGTATATCATCTTCTTCTTTTTCTCTCCTAATTCCTTGCTTATTATCGGGCTGTACCCTTTTTTAAGAGTTGGTTTGAACACGTAGTACTCGTCTGGGTTTACAGCTCCCTGGACTATGTTTTCTCCCAACCCATATATTGATGTTATAAAAACCGTGTTTTCAAAACCTGACTCTGTATCTATTGAGAACATTACTCCTGATGAGGCGAGGTCTGATCTTACCATTTTTTGAACACCTATACTAAGCCCTATTGAGAAATGATCAAAACCTTTATCTTCTCTGTAACTTATTGCTCTGTTGGTGAATAATGAAGCAAAACATTTTTTGCACGCTTCTATTAGCTGTTTCGGACCTTTTACATTTAGGTAGGTCTCTTGTTGTCCTGCGAAGCTCGCGTCTGGGAGGTCTTCTGCAGTAGCCGAGCTCCTCACAGCCACGTCTACTCCTTCAGAGTATTCTTCTTCAAGACTTTTATATGATTCTATTATCTCTTCTTTAAGGTCTTTTGGCAGTGTGGACTCTCTTATTAGACGCCTTGTTTTTGCCCCTCTTTTTGCCAACCCTTTCATGTCTGAAGTGTCCAGTCCTTTAAATGTTTCTCTAACCTTTTTCTTAACTCCTGTTTCGTCCAAGAAGTAGTGGTATGCTTTTGCTGTGACGCAGAACCCGTTGGGGATGTTAATACCTTTCTCCTCTAAGTTTATGTACATCTCTCCTAAGCTGGCGTTCTTCCCACCTACCAATCCGACATCTTCTATTCCTACTTGGTCCAGCCAGAGTGTTAAAGAATCTTCTTTCTCCAAAAAAAAATCTCACCTCTTACTTTTTTCTATTTCTACTAAAATTATTTTTTTCTATTAACTTATTTTTTCTACAACCTGTTTTTTCTGTTCTTTATTTTTATATTATTATTTTATTATTTAAATCTTTTATAAATATTGTGGGCCGTGATTTGAAAAGAGTAAATCTTATAAAAGTAGACATAATTCTTTTTTCCAACTTTGTAAGGAAAGTAAAGATTGATAGATAGAGGTTGGAAAGCTTGTCGAATCGTTTTTTTGTTTTTTTCTATTTATCTCTATTACAGATTCGTAAGAAATCATAATAGTTCATACGGAGAAGTTTTTTATGAATTACATAAAAGATTTTGAATGGGAAGAGGGAATGAGTGTTTCAGATGCTGTGGAGAAGCTCGGAGATCTTGGGCTTCAAGCAAGCAATCTCTGTAAAGCAAGAGATGTCATTCTTAAGATGAAGAGGAACTCTGCAAACATATTTTTGTCATTCACTTCGAACATGGTTTCTTCAGGGATGAGAGGCTTGTTCGCCCAAGCAGTCAGACTCGGCCTGCCCTCCGTAGTAGTCACCACCGCCGGAGCGGTGGAAGAGGATATTATGAAGTCCCTCGGTGAGAAGTTCTCGCTGGGCAGTTTCGACCCTGACGACATAGAACTGCACGAGCAGGGGGTGAACAGGGTGGGGAATATCATGATAGAGAACGAGAGTTACGCCGAGTTTGAAGACTTTATGAAAGAGTCTCTCCACGAAGTCTATGAGAAGAGGAAAAACTGGGCTGTCTCCGAACTTCTGAAAGAACTCGGCTCCAAGGTAGAGGATGAAAACTCCATACTGAGGCAGGCGTATGAGAAAGACATCCCTGTCTTCTGCCCTGGAATAACAGATGGCTCAATCGGTTTTCAACTGCACCTATTCCAGCAGAAAAAAGAGGATTTCTCAGTGAACGTTGTGGAGGACTTCGGGAACATCCTGCTGAGCACAAGTATGGATAAGAAAAAAGGAGTAGTTGCCTTGGGAGGGGGGATTTCAAAACACCACGCTATACTCTCCACTATGCTGAGCGGAGGGGCAGAGTACGCCGTCTACGTGACAACTTCTCAGAAGACAAGCGGAAGTATATCAGGAGCCACCACTGACGAAGCCAAGTCGTGGGGGAAGATAAAGGATGACAGCAACGCAGTGACCGTTACAGGAGATGCCTCAGTAGTCTTTCCTCTGATAATATCATCTGTTTTCGAAAAACTCGAAGAGGAAGGGTTGATAAAGGATGGCTGAGTTCATACTTTCCAAGAGCAGAGTTCTGGAGCAGTACAACCAGGTTAAGAGCATAAGCGACAGAGTCTCTTACAGTTCAAAGACAAATCCTGAAGTAAGCAAGGTGTTGGAGGAAGAAACCGACTGCCTGTTCAGCGTTCATTCCGAGAGAGAACTGAAGAACCTGAGCGACTATGGAAGAGTAATCTACTTGGCGCAGGGCTGGTCCGAAGAAGTAGTAGAAAGACTGTTGAAAAAAGGCATAAAGAGGTTCGTGGTTGACAACAAGCCTGACCTGGAAGTCTTCAAAAGAGTTCTGAGAGAAGAACAGAAAGAGGTTTCTGAAGAGATAACTTTGGGGTTGAGGCTGAAGTTGAAAGAGCACAGTCTGGAAACAGAGAGATACTTTGTCTTTGGCTTCTCGTCAGAAGATTTGAACAGAGAGGTTTCGGAGTTGAACAGAGAGTTTGAAAACCTCAGGGTCGGAGTGCACTTCCATAGAAAGACCCAAAACCTGAGCGAATGGAGTCTCAAGAGAGAAGTAGACAGGGCGGTGAGCAAAGAAACCCTGGAGGTTATAGAATTCATAAACACAGGAGGAGGGCTTCCCGCAGAGTATGCGAATACAAACAAAAAAGTGATAGATAACGTCGTGGACAGAATAGAGAAGTTCAAGGAGTGGGTGCATAAAGAAGAACTGGATATGATTATAGAACCAGGGAGGTTCATAGCAGCTCCTTCTGTAAAGTTGAAAACAGAGATTCTTAGGATATACAATAACAACGTAATCGTGGACGCGTCGGTGTATAACTCAGATATGGACGCGTTGATAGTTCCTGTGAAACTGTTGGTTGAAGGAGAAGTAGGTAAGGAAGAAGGTGAGCCTTACGTGGTGAAGGGAAAAACCCCTTGTTCAAGAGACCTTTTCAGGTATAGAGTCTACTTGAAAGACCCCGAGGAGGGAGACGAGTTGGTTTTCCTGAACGCCGGAGCCTACAACTTCTGCACCGACTTCTGCAGTCTGGAGAAGATTCCTACGAAGGTGGTAGAATGAGCAGAGAAGTCAGTTTCATTAGAGAGAGCAGTTCCGAGGATGATAGGTTCTTTCTCCTGGGCGTGGAGTACGAAGGAGAGTTATCCGGCCTGGAGGGATGCAGAGGTGGTCCTGAAGCAATCTTTAACGCTTCGCAGGATTTAGAAGTCTACGACGATGAACTTAGAACCGAGGTTTTCGAAGAGGGAGTGGGGAGCAGGATAATCGATTTGAAAGGGAAAAAAAGTAAAGAAGCAGTTTCTGTGATTAAAGAGAAGGTTTCTGAATTGTTATTTGAGGAGAAGTTCTTCCTGCTGGTAGGAGGCAGTCACTCCTGCAGTATAGGGGCGTTGAAGAGTTTGAAGAGAGAGTATAAAGGAGAAGAAGAAAGTTTTTCCGTTCTCCAACTCGACGCCCATCCCGACCTTTTCTACTCGTGGAATAACTCCTCTCTCAACCACAGGTGTTTCGGCTGGAAAGCCCACAGTCTGAGCGACAGCCTCGTGCAAGTTGGGGTGAGGTCGCTGGACAGGGACGAAGACAGAATCATCTCGGAAGAAGACATCCTGTCTATCAAAGCAGAGGACTATCTGAAGGCGAAGAAGGAGGAGAGTATTGAGAGAGTTTTAGAAGGTCTGGGGAGAAGAGTTTACATCTCTCTTGATGTGGACGTATTCGACCCGTCTTTCATAAAAGGCGTCGGCACGCCTGAGCCCGGAGGTCTCGGCTGGTTTGATGTCAAGGACTTGTTGAAAGAGGTGTTTCGTGAGAAAGTTGTTGTCGGGGCGGATATGGTAGAGTACTCCCCTCTTTCCTCAGTCGAAGAGAGGTATTCAGAAAGTTACGCCTTGGCAAAATTGGCTTACAAATGTCTGGGGTTTAAGAAGAAGTTTGGATAGTTCTGTTTTTACAGAAAGAGTTCATCCATCTCTTTTTCAGTAAGTTTGCCTTTTTTGTTTAGAACAGACTCCATTGACTGCTTGTTTTTCTTCTTCTCTTTGTTTATTCTTTCTATTTCATCCTTGTATTGTTCTCGGTCAAGTTTCATAGTATCACCTCTGATTAATTTTTATAGACTTTTCCGTCGCCATTAACATCTGGGATTTTAATACTTTCTCCTGCTTTTAATTCTTCTGCAGAGTCGTATCCGTTTTCTTCAAGAAGTTTTTCAACATAATAATTTATTTCTGATCTTAAATCTGCTCCTTCTTCTTGGGCCATGTTATACGGTCTATCCCCGGTTTTAACAATATACTCTATTGTTTCAGAATTATTTACTCTTTCTTTCCATTGATTATACTCTCTGTTTCTTTCTTTTAGAGTTGAAACGTGATATAATCCGAATATTGCAGCTGAGATTCCGGCTCCTATGCCTATAGCTACTCCAAGTTTAGATAATCGGGAGATAGAGTCTGAATCTTTGGAGTTGTTTTTGTTTCGTTCATAACTCAGTCCGATATGAGGAGAGTCCCCTATTCTTTTCTCTTTTCCTTCTTTTTTTCCTTCTTTTTCTTCTTTCTCTTTTCCCATTTTAGATACCTCTCAATATGTAGTCTGAAGCTATTTTTGACTCTTTTTTTCTTTTGATTTTTTCTTTTTTCACTTCTTTTTTCAATCTCATTCATAACACCTCTTTAATTATTTACTTAATTGTAGTAATAATAAATATCTTGTTGTTTATAAATCTTTCGATTTTTACCATTAGTAAATGATAACTACTTGTTTCTGGCAGAAACACCACTAAATTCGCCAAACAGAAAGAGAAGTAAAAATTTAAAAAGAAGAGCAAGTTCAACAACACCATGGAAAAAAATATGGACTACGAATCGCTCGGACTCAAATGCGGTCTGGAGATACACCAGCAGATAGCAGGAGAAAAACTCTTCTGCAACTGCCCGACCAAAACAGAAGAAGGAGCGTTCGACTTCAAAATAGAGAGAAGACTTAGAGCCTCCGCCGGCGAAACAGGAGAAGTAGACAAAGCAGCCAAGCACGAACAAGAGAAAGAAAAAAAGTTTATCTACAAAGGCTACAAAGAAAAAAACTGCCTTGTAGAACTCGACGAAGAACCCCCACGCCCGATGAACAAAGAAGCACTCAAAACAGTTCTAAAAATCTGCAAGATGATGAACTCAAACATCTTAGAGAGAGTGCAGGTGATGAGAAAAACAGTAGTGGACGGAAGCAACACCGCAGGATTCCAAAGAACAGCACTCGTCGCGCTGGGCGGAGAACTCGAAGAAGAGAAAGTAGGTGTAGACACAGTCTGCATAGAAGAAGACTCGTGCAAGATAATCTCAAGAGAGAAAGAAAAAGACACGTACAACCTCACACGCCTCGGCATACCCCTCATAGAAATAGCGACCGCGCCAGACATAAAAACCCCTGGATAGGCATAATCCTCAGAAGCACAGGAGAAGTAAAGAGAGGACTGGGAAGCATAAGGCAAGACCTCAACGTAAGCATAGAAGAAGGCGCAAGAGTTGAAATAAAAGGAGCTCAGAAACTGGAGATGATACCTGAATTAGTAGTCAACGAAGCAGAAAGACAGAAAAACCTGGCAGAACTAAAAAACAGAGTGAAGGAGTTGAAGAAACCCGAGTTAAAAGACCTCTCAGACGTTTTTGAAAACACAGAGTGCGGGTTCATAAAAGAAGCATTAAAGAGAGGAGAAGCAGTCACCGGGTTCAAACTCGAAGGATGGAACGGAGTCCTCGGCGAAAAAACTACTGGCAGAAGAAGAGTCGGGACAGAGATCGCAGACTACGCCAAGACAAGAGGGTTCGGAGGGATAATCCACGGAGACGAAGACCTTGAAGAATACTCTATTTTGGAAGAAGAGAAAAAGAAAATAATGGAAAAACTCTCGATTGAGGAAGAGGACAACTTCATACTGCTCTCAGGAAAGAAAAGAAAAGCCAAGAAGACCATAAAGAAAGTGCTCCTCCCCCGACTAAACCAGTTGAGCAAAGGCGTGCCAAAAGAAGTAAGAAAAGCAGAGCCGGACGGCACAACCACTTATCTAAGACCAATGCCCGGAGCCGCGAGGATGTACCCCGAAACAGACATACCGGTAATAGAAATAGAGAAGGATAACATCAAAACTCCGAAACTACTAACGGAGAGAATACAGGAGATGAAAGAGAAATACGGTATAAAAAAGAGCCAGGTTGAAGAACTGATTAAAAAAGGAATAGAACTGGAGAAGATAAACAAGAAATACGAGAACCTAAAACCAAAATTCCTCGCAGAAACCTTCACCGACTTCGAAAAAGAACTGAAGAAAAGACACGACGTAGAAATAGACGTCTACAAGAACTCAGAAGAAGTCCTCAGAAGAATAAACAAAGGAGACATCCCAAAGTCCGCGCTGGAAGAGATAATGATAAAGAAAAGTAGAGGAGAAGAGATAGACTACGAAGACTACGAGAAAATAAGCAGAGAAGAGGTTAAAAAAATCTTAGAAAAGATAGTTTCCGAGAACAAAGGCGCGCCAGTCGGAGCGCTGATGGGAGAAGCAATGAAAGAACTCAAAGGAAAAGTTGAAGGAAGAGAGGTCAAAGAACTGTTGAATGAATTGATAGACGACTAAGCGCCTAAGAACTACTGAATTATCTCATACTCATCACACTTTCAATTCACTGACGAGAGTGTGCGGGGGTGGCAGAGCGGTCAAATGCGCCAGGTTGAGGAGAGTCTTCTCAGAAGCCTGGTACCTTAGTGGTTGCGCGAGTTCAAATCTCGTCCCCCGCATCAATAGAACCATCAAAAGATCAGTATAAAGAGATAATTTAAAAACAAAAGAAAAATATTTAAAAGTAAACGAAGATTATTTTTTAATATATGAATATCAGAACAGTTTTTGTTATGATATTTATCTTGGTAGTTTCTCTTCTCCTTATGAGCGGTTGCGAAGAGAGTGACAGAAAAGAAAAAGAAAGAGGAGAAGAAGAAATAGAGAGAAAACCAATAAAAAAAGAGAAAAAAGAAAAGGATTCAGAGGTGGTGGATATGAAAATTGAAAGCGAAGTTTTTAGGAACAGAGAGGAGATACCTTCAAAGTACACCTGCGATGGTAGAGATATAAATCCTCCTCTAAGGATTTCGGGAGTGCCTGAAGAAGTAGAAAGTTTAGTTCTTATAATGGACGACCCAGACGCTGTAGAACCAGCAGGCCAGGTGTGGGATCACTGGGTTGTATTCAACATACCTCCAAGTACAACAACAATAGAAGAGGGAAGAGAACCAGAAGGTGTTCACGGCAAAGGAACAAGCGGAAACTATGATTACAAAGGACCCTGCCCTCCGGACAGAGAACACACATACCATTTTAAACTCTACGCTCTAAACTCAAAACTGGACTTGAAAAGAGGCGTCAGTAAAGAAGAAGTAGAGAGCGAGATGAAAGGGAAGATTGTAGGAGAAGCAGAACTTATCGGTCTTTACGAAAGAGAATAAACCCCTTCATTAATATTAATGTTGATATTAATATCAGTATGATTATTAATATCAAAGATATTAACAATATTATTGGTTATACTTCTTTTATTAACAGTAATTTTATCTTCTTGTTTAAGAAAAAACTTAAAAAAAGAAGGAGTTTCTTCTTCAACCTATGGAGATTATTGGGAGAGGCGCAGAGGCCGTGATTTACAAAAAATCCGGTAAAGTATTGAAGGAAAGAGAGAGCAAAGGATACAGAATAAAAGAACTGGATGAAAAACTAAGGTTTGAAAGAACAAAGAAAGAGTCCAGAATGCTGGAGAAAGCAAGAGTATCCTCGCCGAAGGTTTTCAGTAAAGGAGAGGACAGCATAGAGATGGAGTTTGTAGAAGGGGATCTTCTTAAAGAGTTTTTTGACGAAGAACCAAGAATAGCTGAAGAAGTAGGTAAGAAAGTCGCTGAACTCCACGAGCAGAACATAATCCACTCAGACCTAACCACGAGCAACATCATACGAGAGGAAAACTCTGAAAAACTTGTATTCATAGACTTCGGACTCAGCTTCCGCTCAAGAAAAATAGAGGACAAAGCGGTTGACATCCACCTTTTCAAACAGTCATTGAGGAGCAAGCATTATAAAAACTTTGAAGAAGCTATTGAATACTTCATAAACGGCTACTCTGAATATTCAGAAGCAGAAAAAGTCCTTGAAAGACTTAAAAAAGTGGAGAGCCGGGGCAGGAACAAGAAAAAAGGATGAAATAACAAACAATAACAAACGGTTTATCAGGAGAAGATATAAGAATGAGCAAGAGAAGTGTATTCAGCGGAAGAAAGCCGTTCTTTATAATACTCGTAGTAGTGGTAGTTCTCGGTGTGGCAACAATTGTCCTGAGCGCCTCGGCCGGCTCTGCAGGCATCAACGGAGAGAACAAGAGAAAAAATATCAAACTCCTGACAGCGAACAAGAAGAAAGGAGGCAACATCACAAGTGGAGGAACTGCGGACTTGTACCTCGAAGTAAAAGAGGGTAGCGGGGAAATATTCATGAATACCTACCCCGTCGCCAAAGCGGACACGCAACTCTCAACACGGTTTGCGAACAGCGTCGCCTGTGACTTCCTCGAAAAAGTTGATTGCTCTACCAAGGACTTTTTCTACACAATAAAAGCAGAGAGTTCCATCGTGGGAGGTCCGAGTGCCGGTTCGGCCATAGCTGTACTCACAGTCCTGACTCTGGAAGAAGAGGAGATAAGCCAGGATGTAAGTATTACAGGAACCATCGACTCCGGCGGGATAATAGGTCCCGTAGCGGGAATAGAGGAGAAGATAAAAGGTGGTGCCAGGGATGGACTGAATAAAATATTGATACCTAAACTTGAGTTCAACTTCGCAAAAAACAGGTTGAGAGAAGAGATATCTGCAAACAACACAGTTAATTCAACAGAAAGAAAAATAATCAACAACTCAGCCAACGCAGAAGAGCCAGCAGTCAATCTGACAAAGAAAAAAATAAGAGAAACAGAAAAAAATGTTATAAGCGAGGTTGAGAAGGAATTAGGAGTCGATGTTGTCAGAGTCACCACTCTCAGAGAAAGCCTTAACTACTTTTCAGAAAAGGAATACACAAAAAAGGAAGGAGACATCCGAGTTCCAAAGAGATATTCCGAACTTATGAAAGAGACAGCAGAGCAGTTGTGCAGTAGAAGAGAGAGACTTCTGAAGAAGGTTCAGAAGGAGAACTCTGACTACGAAGACAGTGAGAACATTTCGGAAAGAATAGAGGAGTTAAAGAATACCACCAAGTATTACTCACTCGCCAGTTCGTGCTTCACAGAAACCCTGTCATTGAGAGAGGAAGACTTCGAAAACGTGAGCAGAGCAGAAGCACTTGAAGTGTACAAAGAGTTGAGTAAAGAGATAAAGAATCTTGAGGGAGAGTTGGAGAGGAGGTTCAGAAACCTGTCTACAATAACAGATTTGGAGACCTACGCTATCGTGAAAGAGCGCCTTCTGGAAACAAAAGACGTTTTTCAAAAGATAGACTCAGAGAATATTTCAAGAAGCAGACTCTCCTACTCGTACGAGAGACTTTTTTCAGCGAAGATATGGAGGAAGTTTTTCCAATTGGAAGGAAAGAAGTTCGTTATAAACAAGAAACGCCTGAAGAAGGGTTGTACAAAGAAAATCATAGAGACTGAAGATACTATAAACTATATAAATCTCTACACCAACGGGTTGAGCAGTGAAGCAGAAAAAGAACTCTCCTATGCAAAAGAGTATTATTCAAACGGGAACTATGCTCTCTGCCTGTTTAAGGCAAGCAAGGCGAAGGGAGACGCGTCCACTGTTGCTTCAGCTCTTACCACATCCTCTCTGAACATCGACGAGATGATAAAGAGCAAGATAGAGTCCGCAAGAAAGAACATACGGGAAGAGCAGGAGAAAGGTATGTTTCCCATACTCGGCTATAGTTACTATGAATACTCAGACGTGTTGAAGGAGTACGACAAGTTCTCATCTCTCAACTTCGCAGAGTACTCCTTGGAATTGGGAAGGCTGAACGCTTATTTTCCCAAGAAAAATGAAAAGGCAAGAGCGGGCAGAATCAGTGCCTGGATAAGTCACGACTTGTTTAAATCGTCCGTGGTAGTCTTTCTTTCTGGTCTGCTTGCAGGAGTTGTCCTGGCGCTATGGGCTGTAGAGAGTCGTAAGGATAACAGATAAAGAGTGTTGAATCTCAATTTCTTTCTTTTTCTAAAGATTTTTCTCCAGCAACCCCTTACTGTTTCTCATAGTCTACAGCAGAGAAAGAAGAATATACATATGCAATAACAATAGATACATATAATAGATGTGAGAATAAAAACCCTGGAAGAACCCAGCCTATAAAGGCTGGACGCTTCCCGGGAAAAAGAGGTGAGTGTGAGAATAAATCTCAGACTCCCCCTGACAGATACCCAGGCACAACCGCGCCAAGGTATACTACTAAAGAATGGATAATTACTATTTAAATTTTTCGATTAATAACAGAAAATAGTATTATAAAATAGTTACAAATAGTCGTGTGTTGGTTTTTATCAAAAAAACAGAAAAGTTTTAAACGTGGAGAAAGTTAAACAGGACTATGGCGAACCAGAAAAAAGAAGCAGAAGAACACATAGAGAAACTCTTCGAAAAAGCAGACGAAGTCTGGCCGGAAAATAAGGAATCTGCAGACAGATACGTAGAACTGGCAAGAGAAATAGCTATGAAATTCCAAATAAAACTGGGAGAGAAGAAAAGAAAATTCTGCAAGCACTGCCACTCCTATCTAAAACCAGGAGAGAACTCAAGAGTCAGGATAAACAAGGGAAAAATTACCATCTACTGCAAGAACTGCAAGAAGCGAAGAAGAATACCTTACAAGCCAAAAAAAGAAGAAGAGAACAAAGAAAAAAAACAGAAAAAAGAAGATTGACCTAACGATTCTTCTTTAAAAAACGAGGTCCTGAAAAGAGCCAGAAACCCACCACGATCATCAAGACACCAAGAAAGACTTTGAAGAAAAGATATATGTAATCAATTATCAGAACCGTTCCGCCTATCATCAACACCAAACCGAGGATTATGTAGATCCAACTGTTAAGACCCTTCATAAAACCGTCTCCTTTCTTCTTATTTACTCTTCTCAAAAAAAGCACCTATATAAAAAGAAAGACGTAGTTATTTTTAAAGTTTTTTAATCCCAAAAAGATTAACCAATCACAAACTATTTAAAAGAGAGACCTTCTATTATGCTATAACCATGGATCTCAACCTTGGAGACAGGATAAGTTTCAAATATAGAGGAGAGAAGTTAGAAGGAAGCATAGTTAACGACCGAGAAAAATACACCGTGAAACTCAACTCCGGATACAATATGATAGTAGAGCCTTCCGAGATGAAAGACGTGAAGAAGGAGAAGATAGAGGCGAAGAAGACGGGAAAGAAAAAAAGTTCTCCACCTAAAAACAGAGATCTTCCAAACGTAGCCCTGCTCCACACCGGAGGAACCATCGCATCCAAAGTAGACTACGAAACAGGAGCAGTCATAGCGAAGTTCAACGCAGGAGACATACTCCAACTGGTTCCTGAACTCTCTGAACTCTCCAACATATACGCAGAGCAGATAAGTAATGTCCAGTCCGAGAGCATTCGACCCGCTCATTACAACAAGATAGCAGAAGCAGTAAAGAAGAAAGTGGAGGACAGCAAAACAGAGTTTGAAGGAATAATAATAAGTCACGGAACAGACACCCTTCACTACACCTCCGCTGTTCTCAGTTTCATGCTGAAAAACCTTCCCATCCCCGTAGTACTTGTAGGCAGTCAGAGGAGTAGTGACCGAGGGAGTTCGGACTCGGCCTCCAACCTCGTGAGTGCAGTCAACTTCATAAACTCCTTTGAGGGAGGAGGAGTCTTTATCTGTATGCACAAAACCATATCAGACGACGCCTGCGAGATTCTGGAAGGTGTAAATGCGAGAAAGATTCATACGAGCAGAAGAGATGCGTTCAAACCAGTAAACAAGGAGATATTTGCAGAAGTAAGTTATCCCGAAGGAGAGGTAGAAATTAATAAAGAGAATTATCAAAATAAGGATAAAGACGTCAATAACCCCGACAACAGACCCGGCAGGTTCTCCATGAATAAGTTAGACGACTCTCTAAGCATCGGGGTGCTGAAGACCCACCCGTGCACCTCACCAGAAGACATATCTCACTTCAAAAACCACGACGCGCTCATAGTGGAGGGAACTGGTCTGGGCCACGCACCGACTGAGAGTTTCGACGAGGTATCTAAAATTAATGAGAAAAACTTCAAAGAGTTGGAGAAACTCTCCAAGAGCATGCCCGTTGTGATGACAAGTCAAACCGTCTTCGGCAGGGTCAACATGAACGTTTACTCTCCGCAGAAAAAACTTCAAGAGATAGGTGTCCTAAGCGGGGGGAGCATGATTACAGAGACTGTCTTCGGCAAACTACTCTACCTCCTCTCCAACTACTCAGTGAAAGATAGTAAGGACCTCTTGAAAAAGGACCTTAGAGGAGAACTTTCTAAAAGGATAGAGTACGAAGAAGAGTACGTCTGAACCTGGCAAGAAGCATCAAATAACACCAGATCACACCACGAGGCTACAAGATATCAGATAACCAGCACAGATCTATCTAAAACTAAAGAGTTTCTCCGGGTTGAAAATATCTAACCTCAGTTTTCAAAAAAAGAGCCGGTTAAGAATCCTTGTCTTCTCCTTCGTCTTCTTCCTCTTCCTTATCCTTCACGTTGAACTTTGGAAGAGTTATTGGAGGGGGTAGGTGCATCTCTTTGCTCAGCATCAACGCCTGGACGTGGCACTTGTCCATTACGGAGTTAAGCACTTCGCCCATCATCTCGTCGCTCAACTGATTGTTCTCCTCCCACTGCTCTAATTCGTCTTCAACTTTCTTCTTTTGATCCAGTATCATGACTTCTCCTTCAAGAACTATAGAGCCGACGTCTGGCTTGTAAGTAGATGTGAATTTGAAACTTACCTTCATTGATTTTTTGTTCTCATCGACTTTCATATTTGCCTTTTCTACTTTTTTCAAAGAGACGTTGTTTGATATGTTTATCTTGCCCGTAGCCCCTTTATTCTTCTCTGCTTCCATCTTTGTAAATCCAAATCCTACAATTGCCATATTATCACCTTTTTCATAATATTTTTGTTTAATCTTTTATTTCATCCTTGTCTTGGCTGTTACTTCTCTCTTCTTCGCTCTTAAGGAGAGAAACCTCTCTTGTTTAAAAAACTTTTGAATTTTTTATGTTTTATTCTTTTTTATTCTTTATTACTCCTCTTTTATTCTCCCTCCCCCAATGCAGACATCGTTTTCGGAGTTGTAGAAGACGCAGAACTGACCCGCAGTGGCAAACAGCCTCGGCTCTTCAAACACTACTTCTGCTTTCTCCTCCGTAATCGGTATGAGTTCTCCCTTGCTGAGAGGCTCGCTGTACCTCACCTTAGCCCTTACCTCGGTCGGCTCTTCTACAGGACTACCTGAGATGTAGTTTATATCCTCAACTACTATCTTATTGCTTGTGATGCCGAGCCTGTCCTTCGTGACTATGACCGCGTTGTTCTCTTCGTCAAAACCTTTCACGTAGTACTTCTCATCCAAGTTAAGCCCTTTTCTCTGGCCTATGGTGTAGAAGTGGAGTCCTTTATGCTCTCCGATAACCTCTCCTTCCTCGTCTTCTTTCTTTATCGGGCCCGGGTCTCTTCCAATCTCGTTCTCCAGGTAGATAGGATATGCTTTGCCCGAGACAAAACAGAGGTCCTGGCTCTGCTGCTTCTTGAGGAAAAACTCGAATCCTTCCTCTTCTGCAGTCTCGTAAACCTCTTTCTTAAGGTAATCTCCAAGAGGAAACCGAATTTTCCTTATCATCTTTTGAGGGAGCATCGCCAAGCCGTAGGTCTGGTCTTTGTCCTTGTCCTTCGGCCTCACCAACTCGTAACCACCGCTTTGACTGCAGGGTCTGGTCTTGGCGTAGTGACCGGTCGCAACGTGTTCTATGTCTTTCTCTTCTGCCCATTCGAACAGTTTCTTGAACTTCAACTTCTGGTTGCAGACCACGCAGGGGTTCGGAGTTCTATTGTTGCTCAACTCTTTTTTAAAATAATCCATTACTTCTTCTCTGAACTCTTCTTTGACGTCGTATTCGTGGTAGGGAACTCCCAACTCTTCACAGACCTCGCTCGCTATTCTGAGAGATTTTGGCGTACAGCAGGCATTCTCTCCAAGTTTGTTCTCTGGATGCTCCCACTTTGCCAGTTTTAGGGAGACTCCGACGGGCTTCCACCCTTTCTTTTTCAGGAGTAAGAGGGAGATAGATGAGTCTACTCCTCCAGACATCCCCACAACTATCTTTCTTCCTTCTCCGTCTTCAAGTGAACTTTCCATGAGAGCAATTCTTCCTCTCTACTAAGCGGTTAAACCTGGTTTTCAATGAACAATTTTTGAGAATTACTACAAGTTTTAAATAGTTTTGGCTGAGAAGTCTCATTCGCTCATTCTTTCTCCTCTTCGTCGTAGACGCCCGCGTTCTTTATTACTGAAGTAAACTCCTGTATGTTGTTTAAGAGTTCTTCTTTGGTCTTCTCCGCGTCGTATTTCTTCATCTCTTCTTTCAACTTCTCCAGTTTTTTCTCCTTCTCCAATAGTCTCTTCTTCTCTCTCCGCAAAAACTTTTTCTGTTCCAAGATGTTGAGTGCTGTGATGTCTGAGAGAGTCTTTTTCTTCAAGGACTCCACTTTCTTTTTCACGTCCTCCACCGTTTTCTTGTCCCTGTGCAGTTTCTCGTACAACTCTTTTAACCTCTCTTTAAAACCTTCTTCTGCCTCTTCGGACAATTTCTTTATCTTCTTGATCTTGCTTGAGGTTAGATTCTCTATTGTGGTCGAAGCGTCGAGTTTGAGTTTCAAGAGTAGGTCTTTCATCCCTTGGGTCATCTTGACTTTCTCCCGAAGGTCCTCCAACAACTCTGTCACGAACTCCTTGTATTCTTTGTTTATCTTCTTCAACTTCTTCTGCAGGTCTTCCTCTTCTATCTGGATTTTTTCGTACTCCTTGCTCGAGCTCTTCTCAATGTACTCCTCTATCTTCTCTTTTATGCTTTCTATTTTCTTCTGTATCTTGTCTATTGATTTCTTCACAGCCCTTTTTCTTCGCTTAAGTTTTCTCCTGTTCTTGAGGTTGGTCTTGTGTTCGTCGCATACCTCCTTAATCTTGATTATTTTATGATAATTCTTCTCTTCGAGGACTCTACTGAAGTTTATTACCAGATCCTCCAACTCGCTCATTTTCTTCTTGAGTCTCTCAGATTCTTCTTCGAAGTAGTCCTCCGCTGTCGAGAAGTTTTTCCTTGTTTTCTGCTTGAACTGGTTGACAAGTTCTATGAACTCTTTCTGCTGGGATTCTATAAGGAAGAACTCGTTCAAGAATTCAAAGTTCAGCACCTGGTCTGCTTTCTCCGAGATAATTTTTATGTTCTCCCTGACTATGTGCTTCACGTTCTCCTGCAGGGAGTTTATCTTCTCTTCATCATGTAGTTCATCTACTGCGTCTTCCACTTCTGCTCTCTTCTTCTGATACCTGCTGATGAATTTTTTCAGTTCTTTATCAAACCCTGTGTCTTCTATGAGTCTCCTCGGCCATTCTTCAAAGTTGTCGTAGTCGAGAACAAGTTGTTTATCCTTCTTAAAAAAATCCAGTACTCCCATATCTGCCTTCCTCTTCTCCTCTTTCCCTAACAACAAACCTTTCTATTTTAATAAATTTTTCTCTTTTTGTAAGAAGAACTGTAGGAAGGAGCAGAATTCCTGCGTTATCAGTCCAGAGCCGGGTTCTGCCCCCCGTACCTCGCGTGGAACTCCTGGTTTTTAAACTCCAGACTGAATATGTCTGTGTTGCAGTCAGTGGCTCTCATCTTGGCTATAGATATCTCTCTAACCACTTTTCTTCTGAAAGGCGTGAGTTTCAAGACTATTAGGCCGTCGCACAGGAAGTCTTCTATCTCGTACTCTGAGTACTTGGAGCCGTCCAGAGGCATCTCGCTCACGAGGAAACTCGTAAGGTCCTTATCTCTTAAGAATTCGAATATGTGGAAGAGTTCTATACGAGGGTTTTCAAACTTTGAAAGGACATACAGCGCTGACAAACTGTCCAGAACGAAGAGGGAAGAGTTTGCTTTCTCCTTCACCTTTCTGATAACGTTTTTTATGACGTTGAGCCAACTCTTGTTGTTGTTTACCTTTATGTTTTTTATCTCCTTCCTTATACATCCGACATCGACCAGTATAAGTGTTCCTTCCTCTGTGTTATTTGCTTCGGAGAGTTTCACATTCATCTCGGAGAGGTCTTTTATAACCATCAAGTCTATTTTGTCCATATCTCTTCCCATCCCTTCCATCTGTTTCTTCAGGGATTCAGAACTCTGTTCTAAAGAGACATATATGCCATTCTTCTGATTGTGAAGCGCTTCGTTGTAGAGAATATTGAAGCAGAGGGAGGACTTCATAGTACCTGCGGTTCCGGCAACAAGGGTTATGTGTCCCTTCGGGATTCCTCCTTGCATGTTCTTGTCAAGACCATTCACGTAGGTCTTAACTCTCTCCATACTATCTCTTTCTCTCATTAACTCACCTCTTTGTGTTCTCTAAACCTCTTTTCTTCAATAATAACTCTCTCTTTTTAAATCTTTTTTTTTACTTTGCCTGCTTCGTCCTTCTTCTTTCGCCACACTTCTACTTCCTTGCTATGTCATCAACCTTTCCGCTCTTAACATTAACTATTACGTTGTTATTGGAGTAGTTGTAAGTGCATCCTACCACTATCCCCTCGGTTTTGAACTGCCAGATCTTCTTCCCCGCGAGGTTTCCTGCTTCTTTAGTAGTTATCTCTGTCGCGCCGGCCTGAGTTATCGCGCCTGAGAACCCTGGAAGGTAGTCCAGCACGTAGTCGCCTTCTCCTGCCAAAACATAGATGTTGTGATCGTAACTCCCGGCTATGACCTCTTTCTTTCCGTCGTTGTCTATATCTGCTATTACAGGCGGGCTTACCACCCAGAAGTCGGTTTCGAAACTCCAGACCTTCTCTCCTTCAACTGTAAGGCAGTAGATGTTGTCATCGCAACTTCCGAAAAGAATCTCTTCTTCACCGTCCTTGTTCACGTCACCCACTGTAACTCTTGAATATATCGCTCCTTCAGTCTGGTACTTCCAGTCAAGACCACCTTCGAAGTTCAGACAGTACAGGACGCCGTCCGTGCTCCCGACTATGATGCTCTCTTCTCCGTTTTCAACCTTCGTAACAATGGGCTTCGCTGTTATCTTCCCGCCGGTCTCGTACTTCCAGTTGAGTCCTCCTTCTATGTCTATCGAGACTATGTCGCCACTCTCACACCCGAATATTATCTGCTCTTCCGAATCTTTCTTTATGAACTTAACAGGGCTTTCTATGCTCTCCTTGACCTCGAACTTCCTCAAGAGTTTTCCCTTGTTGTTCACCAAGTAGACGTTTCCATCCATGCTTCCAAAGATCAATGCTTTTCCTCTCTTGGCGTTTATGCACTCAGGCGTCGCCCTTACCGCCCCTTCTGTTTTGTACGTCCAGAGCAGTTCTCCATCCTTGTTTAGAACATAGACAACGCCGAGTTCTGTTGAGAAAACTATCTCCTTCTCCCCGTCTTCGTTTATGTCCTCCACCAGAGGCGTGGAGTCGATGCTGTTGACGCTCTCCTCCTCGTAGAAAAATGATTCGGTCTCGCCGAGGTCTGCCTCCACGTCGTACTTCCACTTAAGCGTAGAGTCCGGCCTGAGGCAGTAGAGCCTGCCTTTCTTTGTTCCGAAAAGAATCTCTTTCTCTCCGTCCTTGTCTATGTCTTCTATCGCTGCTCCGCTGAGAAGTTCGTTCTTCGCGTCAAAAACCCACTTTTCAAACAGCCTGCCCTTTTTTCTCTTGACTATTCTTTTGAAATTTATATCCATACATTCTTATCTGGAAATATTGTTTTATAAAGTTTTTGAGTGGCGGAGAGACAAAAATTTTGTACTTAGAAAGAAGAAAAATGGTAAGAAAAAAATAAAAAATGTTTTTTGATTTCTAAAAGGTTTTCAGCAGTTCTTATGCTCTTATATCATTATTGCAGGTCCTTCTTCGTCCTCTTCCTCGTCGAAATCAGTTATAGAGCCTTCTGTAGTCAGAACCATTCCTGCTATCGACGCGGCGTTCTGGACTTCGTTCCTAACAACTTTAGTAGGGTCTATCACGCCTGCTTCCACGAGGTTTTCGAACTTGTTCTTCTTGGCGTTGTACCCGAAGTTTTTGTCTTCGCCTTTTATCCTGGCTATCACTTCGGCTCCTTCAAGACCTGCGTTCTCCGCTATCTGCCTCAAAGGGGCTTCTACTGCTGCCTTGACTATCTCTTTGCCTGCTTCCTCGTCGCTGTCAAGAGACAGGTCTTTGAGTTCTTCCAAGCTGTGGTAGAGGGCGATTCCCCCTCCTACAACCATTCCTTCTTCGACAGCGGCTTTGGTTGCGTTGACAGCGTCTTCTATTCTCAGTTTCTTCTCTTTCATCTCTGTCTCTGTAGCAGCGCCTCCTCTGATGACTGCGACTCCGCCTCCCAGTTTAGCAAGTCTTTTTTCAAGTTCTTCTTTCTTGTAGTCCGTATCTGCTGTTTTTATCTGGGACTTGAGAATTTTCTTCCTCTGCTCGAGGTCTTCGTTCTTCCCTCTGCCTTCAACAATCACTGTTTCTTCTTCGTCAACTTTTATCTTCCTGGCAGTTCCGAAGTACGACTTCTGGAAGTCTTCGAGTTTCATCCCTTTCTCTTCGGTGATGACTTCTCCGCCGGTCAGGGCTGCTATGTCTTTTAACTTCTCTTTCTGGTCGTCTCCGAAGCCCGGTGCTTTTACAGCGCACGCCTTGAGTGAGCCTTTCATCAGGTTTAGGATGAGGGCTGTCTGTGCTTCTCCTTCTACCTCATCTGCTATTATGAAGATGGGTTTTCCTTCGCTGGAGACGCTCTCCAGTACCGGAACGAGTTGTTTCATCGTCGATATTTTCTCGTCTGTAATCAAGATGTAGGGGTCTTCGAATTCGCAGACCATCTTCTCCTGGTCCGTAGCCATGTAAGGAGAGATGAACCCTCTGTCGAACTGCATCCCTTCTACTACTTCCAGACCTGTCTCTACACTTTTGGCCTCTTCTACTGTTATGATGCCGTCTTCTCCTACTCTGTCCATGGCGTCCGAGATCAGTCTCCCTACTTCTTCGTCATTGTTTGCTGAGATAGTGGCTACCTGCTCTATCTTTTCCTCTCCTGATACGTCTTTGCTTCTTTTCTTCAGGTGGTCCACTACTGTTTCTATACTCTTCTCTATTCCTCTCTTTATATCCATGGGATTTGCTCCCGCTGCGATGTTCTTCAGACCTTCAGAGACCATTCTTTGTCCGAGGATGCAGGCGGTTGTGGTTCCGTCTCCTGCTTTGTCCTGAGTTTTTGAAGCCACTTCTTTTATCAACTTCGCCCCCATGTTCTCGAACTTGTTCTTCAACTCTATCTCCTTGGCTACTGTGACTCCGTCGTTGGTCACCGTAGGGTGGTCTTCTTCGTCGATAATAATGTTTCTTCCTTTGGGTCCGAGTGTTACTTTCACTGTGTCTGCTACTTTGTCTATTCCTTTCAGTATTGTCTGTCTTGCGTTTTCGTCAAACATTAGTTGTTTTGCCATTTGATTCACCTCGCATCTTTTCTTCTTTTTCGATTGTTCTCTCATCCATTAATCTTATATTGTTCTTGTAGGTTTTAACCGTCGTGTATTTTAATTCAACTTAGCAAGTACGTCTTCGAAGTCTACAAAGACCATATCTTCTCCATTTATGGTCACGTCTTCTGAACTGTACCCTCCGTAGATTACTTTATCTCCTTTCTTGAGAGGGAGTTCTTCTCCGTTTTCGAACTCTCCTACTGCAACTACTTCTCCTCTTTGCTTCTCTTCCTGCGCGGATTCAGGTATGTAGATTCCGCTCTCTGTTTTTCTTTTTTTCTTCAGATGTTTTATTAGCACTCTTTCTCCTATTGGTTCTACGTTCATAATATTCACCCCACTTCTATTCTTATCTTTTCTATTACCTCTGGTTTTCTGCCTTCCTTTAAAAAGTTTAGGGATTTAAAAGAGGGTTTTTCAATATTCAAAAACTCTCCCTGCAGGGAGGAGGTGTTGTCAAGATACAGTCTCTGCTATTCTGTTGTACTCATCTACGAACTCCGAGGTTATATTCTCTGAATCAACTATTATTATGTTTTCGTCGTTCCTGGTGTTTCCGTTCTTGCTCGGGTTGTAACTTCCGAAAACTGTCGTCTCGCCGTCTATTATGAAGACTTTGTGATGCATGGTGTGAGGGTTTCTGTCAAGTACTACGTTCATACCTTCTTTCTTCATCTTGCCGTACTCTGAGTACTTGCTGTTCTTATTCTGCCTCTTTTCAAAGACGCCTCTCACCAAGACGTCGTCTTTCTTTGAAATCAAGTAGTTGCCGATGGGGTTTGACGTGAAACTGAAGGTTAAGAAAGTTATGTTATGCTCTGCCTCTCTCAACTCTTCCAAAACCTTCTCTTCACAGTTGTCTTCGGGGCAGAAGTAGTTCTTTACATAAAAACTGTTGTGTTTTATCAGAGGGTGCTCTGTTCTCTCCTCCTCCCACTCGCCTCTTCCTCGGTTCTTTATCTCTCTGAACTCTGCCAGGTAGTTCTCTACCAGGTACCTTGATTCTATTATGAAAAGATTGTTGTTGTTTTTTCTTAAGCCGTTGAGCGTGGGGTTTGCGCTTCCCGTCACCACTACTTCTTTGTCTAGGACGCAGAACTTGTTATGCATACTCTCTCTTGAATCCGCAGGGGTTCCAAACCCGTCGTAGTTCTCTTCAAACACCAACACCTCTGCTTCCTTCTCTCTCAGCAGTTCCTCCAACTCTTCAAGTCTTAAGTCGTAGAAGGCACATTTTATACTGTCTGCAGAGGATAAGAAATCTGTAAATTTCTTCGAGCAGTTGTCGCGTGGGCAGAAGTACAACTCGTGCCATCCTTTCTCCTCGACCGGCAGGTTTAGTACGGAGAGACCGGAGAGTATTCCTTCTTCTCCTGAGTCAAGAGCGAGGTAGGATGAGAGTGTGAGAAGTACCAGCAGTCCGATCAAAAATATCTTTTTCTTCTCCGCCATACTCTGTTTCTACCTCTCTTAACAAATTAGTAACTGAGTTTTTAAATTTCTACTTCTTCAGTACTCGGAAATATTTCAGAACAGGGAGAAGGGGGACGGCGGAAGAGAAGGAGAAAAAAGGTTTCTGCAGAAACCAAGTTAAGTTTCACTCCGGGAGATCCCCGGCTCGCTCTGCTCATCCGAAGCAAAACCATACCACTTGTTCAACACCAAGCCGAGGACGAACGGGAGGAAAACAGAGACCCAGCCAATAGCCAAAGCCCACGCAGGATAACCCCCGTACGGCTCCTTAATCTCTTTCCAAAGCTGAGTCGCCAACAGAACAACGAGTATCACAGGAGTTACAAACTTGATACTCCAAGACCAAGCTTTTGGAAAATCCCAGTTACTAATATCGTTTATAAACCCTCTCATCTTCTCCGCGCCGAAAAACCATCCGATAATCACAGCTTCAAACAACCCCATCAGTATCAGGCCGAAGTTGGTTATGAAATGATCTATAATATCCAAGAAGTAAAGACCTGCCTTGGTCGTGTATATTATACCTGCGAGGAAAGCAACAGCTGAGACAGTCAATGCCAATACCTCCTTACTTATATTAGGGAGGGAGTCGTAGAAAGCCGCGTTTATCCCCTCTATCAAGCTAAAACCGCTATCTATTCCGAGAGTCAGAAGGACTATGAAGAAGAGCAGAGCGAACAGCCAGGGAAAAGGCATCATGCTTAGAGCTTTTGGGAAAACAACAAAAGCCAGTCCAGGACCTGAAGCAACAACCTCCTTCACAGGAACTCCTTGCTTAGAAGCCATGAAACCCAGAGTTGCAAAGACGACAAATCCGGAAAGAATGCTTATCACAGCGTTCGATACAGAAATTATCAAAGAACTCTTGGTAATATCGGAATCTCTATCCATATAGCTCGCATAGGCGATCATCACCCCAAAGCCAAGCGTTAAGGTAAAGAATATCTGGCTGAAAGCAGCAAGCCATACCTCTGGATCCCAAAGAGCCGACAACACAGGTGTTAAGTACAGAGCCAGTCCGGAGCCAGACCCTGCGAGAGTCACAGCTCTTACCAACAATACTACGAGTAGCAGTATGGGAAGAGGCATTGTGATAGCTACGACTTTACTAACGCTATCAATCCCTTTCGAAACTGATAAGTATATGAGAATCCAAACTATTCCTAAAGATATTAAGACGGGGATGTTAAAACCCCCCAAAGACCCAATACCTGAAGATAGTTGGAGGACTGTGTTGTTGAAGAAACCTTCAGTGCCGGACGCCCAGGAAAGGTTGAAACTGCTCAGGAAGTAGATTAGACTCCAGGCCATTACCACCGCATAATAACTCAGGATTAAGAAACTGCATCCGAGCATCCACCAACCAATAACTCCGAAATACTTCTTTACACCTCTTAAAGCTCCTACTGCTGCTTTTTGAAAGTATTGTCCGATAGAAAACTCCAAGGCAAGAAGAGGAATTCCTGTGACTATCAACGCTATGAAGTAAGGCAAGAGAAACGCCCCGCCTCCGTACTGGTAGGAGAGGTAGGGGAACCTCCAGAGGTTTCCCAAACCAGCTGCGGATCCTATCGCTGCAAATATAAATATCATCATAGAAGGCCATCGGTCTCTAATGTTTTTTTCCAAAAGTTACACCTCCAAAACAGCCCCACCTCTTTTTGGAAAAAAACTTATCTCAACCCAACATCGGGTAGTGTTAGTTCTTTTTGGACTATTTGAATATTAAGCCCTCGAACGTAGCGTTCGAGAGCACGGGAGTTCACAGAATTCCTTCGCGACAAAGGTGTTTCGTAGGTCCCTCCCAAAAGAATAAAGGTAGAGTATTATTTATAAATATTTTGGCATTCAAAGAGAGTTTTTACACCTAAATATGTTCTAACAAATTATTGAAAAGAGTGGTGTTTTTGAAAATAAGGTTGAGAAAAAATGGTGGGCTCGCTGGGAGTTTCATATCGGCGCATCAACTTTTTAATAAGACCGCCAACATCTTGAACCCAGGACAACCAGATCTTCAGTCTGGTGCTCTCCCGAACTGAGCTACGAGCCCACAGCCAAAAAGCCAAAAAGCAGTAGAAACAAACTCTCAACACGTTTATAAAAGTTTCTGTTCGACTTGTTCGAAGAGAAACTTGTGAACACAAGCGAACTAAGTTTCGAGTCAGCTACGCTGAGGAGAAACTTGAGAATACAAATGAACTAAGTTTCTAAGTCTTGGCTATGTTCAAGAGGCTATCCCGGTGACTATGGTTCCTGCGATGATGTTGAATATCAGCATTACCACGAGGGAGATACCGCAGTAGGTAATAGTGGTCATCATCATATTCCTTCCAACTACGTATTTCTTATTGATCTTATCAGAGCCGTTCTCTATCCCGTTTATAAGCACGGAGAGTATGTAGGTTATTTGTACGACGTAGATACCTACTATTATCTGGAAGAAGAAAGTGGGGATTCCTACTCCAAACAGACTCAGAATGCCTGCGGTCCCTCCTGCAGCTCCTCCCGCGCCGGCTGACTGTGTTTTGGAGGCAAGTTCGCCAAGTTTAGTCCCTAAAGTGCCTAAAATCTTGGTTATCATACTTGTTATTCCTATCACAACCCCTGCGATTACAGGTGTTAAGAAGTTTATCTGGGATTTCATACTGCTGATAACATCTGCCAGCAAGTCCTTAAGACGCTCGTCGACTCTGTGCATCTGCTTTATGTATTCCGAAACGTTTGTCACGGCTTGGCTGGCTACTTTCGGCCCTCTCTTCGCCGACTCCACGAGGACTTTCATACTGCTCTCGATTATCGAAGAAGGGAACTGTTTCAGAGAGCCGTGTTCTTCGTCAAAGATTGCTTTCTCCACGCTCATCCCTCTTCTGGATATGTTCATACTGGTGGCTTCGAAGAACCTTCCTGAGACAGACCCTTTCATCGTCTCTGCAACTTTTGAGAAGGCTATCTCTGCGGGGAGCCCATCCCCCAGGCGGTTGCCCAGTTGGAAAAGAGCAGAGGCAAACTCTTTTTCTAAATGGCGGGACTCTTTACGTATCTTCATCAGGTTCTTTACTCGCAGGTAGAAGAAGAGCCCTATGCCTAAGCCGAAGGCCAGCGGAACGGCTAAACTGAGTAGTGTGGCACCGAGTCCGAACGGTCCGACCATCTCCCCCGTGGGCATGCCGTCCTCGGTCTTTCTTTCACGGTAGTCCAAGAAGTAGAAGTCCGCGTTTTTTGCCTTGTCACTGCCTATCTGTACTACGTCAAAGCCGTTTTCTCCAAGAACGATATCTGTGCTCGGGTCTATGATGTGTGTGAAGAGTGGGAAGAAGCCTATTATTAGGAGGACAGCAACTATCAGTACCGCTACGTAGAGAGGGTTTATCTTTATCTCTCCTTTGCCTATGTTTAACACTATGTTTTTGTACTTCGTGAGGTCTTTGTTTACCTTTGTAATATCTGAGTTTCCGTAGCCCGTGGGTCTTCTTGAGAGTATGGTTTTGCCAAAGTAGAAGACAGCAGCGGGGAGTATTAGGTTGTAGAGTATGGCTATGTGGTACCATTTTACTTCCGGCAGGAAACTCACCACAAGGGGCAGTATTACCAGTCCTAGTATCGGCAGTATTATCCCCATCATGTTCAGCGTTGTTAACGGGCTTTTCAGGTTGTGTGCGTAGTGGAGCATCTTCTCGTAAGTCTCGTCGAGCATTACTGAGAGGGATTTGTCCAGGGTCTCCAGCCTGCGTGTCTCTGAGTCTTCGAGAAGAGAACTCTCTATTAGGTGCATTGATTCTATGAATTCGTCGTTCCAGTCCTTCCATGTTTTCAGATAGGCGTCAAGGCTCTCTTTCAAGTTGGGGTAGGTGGCGTTCTCCACATCCCACAGAACTTTTTTGAGGTCTACACTCAGGGGCGGGGCGAGGTGTTCGGCTGAGAAGTCAACTGCTCTTTCTAAGTTGGACGTGTGCCTCATGTAGGTGACTATGTAGAATATGCAGAGGACCATCTGGTTGCTTGCTTTGAGGCGCCAGTTGTTGGCTATTAGTTTCGGCAGGTGTAGGAGAGGAACGATCAAACTTGCTCCTCCTAAGAGACCTACGAACATCAGAAACAGACTGGGGCTCAGGTTGAGGGCGAAGGGTATTATGAAGGAGAGGAAGGTTATGGTGAGTATTAGGAGGAGAGGTGCCATGACGGCGAAGCTGTAGACGCCTGTCGGGGTGGTTTGTATGTGGGCTATGTCGAGGTATTCTTGTATCTCGTCTTTTTTGTTCTCGTCCGGGGTTATTTTGAGGTACTTCGCGGCGACGTTGCACCATTTTTCGTAGTGGCTTAAGTGCCGGGGCATGTTCTCTTTTTTGAACTCTTGGTAGTCCTTCGTCTCTATACTGCTTACTGATTCCTTGTCTCCGGTCATCTCGCCTTCGAGACGGTTTAGATACTTTTTTCTCAAATCTTCGTATTCGTCAGAGTCCAAAAAAACACCTCTTTTCCATAGAGGACAAGTCTGTTCCGTAAAACAGTATAGTGTTTTTACTAAAACCTTGATTTATAACCTTTTTGGAAATGCACTTCTCAATTTTGTGAGAAGTGCGGCAAGAAGCTCTGCTTCTGAACTTGCACTTCCTCATCTAACCGCCAGGACAGTTTTTCCGAAGAGAAAGGTTCTGAGAGAAGTGATAGTCTAACAGGTCAGGTGGAAGACTCCTACTTTGTCCTCCACTTCGGAGTTGTTGTAGTGGTCTTTTGCCTTCTGCGTTCTTTCCACGACGAAGTCTATGCTTCTCTGTTTAAGAATCTCTTTTACTTCCTGGCTGACACCCATTCTTCCATTGGCGCCTATTCCTATTACTAAGAGGTCGGGGGAGTGTTCGAGAACGTCTTCCAAGTCGCTTTTCTGAAGGAGGTGTCCTCTGTCTCTCCACCAGTCTGGTTCCACCTTGTTGGGGAAGACTTTAAGGTCGTTGGAGTAACTCTCTCCCTCTACAATCATCTTTCCAAAAGAGTAGGAGTCTATTATCATCTCAAATCATCTCAAAAACCTATTTTAATAATTATTTTAATATAATAATATATAATATATCTTGTCTGAGATATATCTTGTCTGGGTGGTTATCTTCTTGGCGTACCTATTGTTTATTTCTGCACCTCCTCCTTGACTTTCTCGTCAGTTTCCTTCTCCAAATCCTCTTCTTTCTCCAAATCTTCTTTCTTCTTCATCTCTTTTTTCTTCTTCATCTCTTCTCTTCTCTTGATTACTTCTTCTTCAAGCCATTCTTTCCACTCAAAAAGGATCTGGTCAGAGTCGAGTTCACCTTCTCTCTCCCTGATCTTGTCGCTTATCTTGTGGAACATGTCGTTTGCTTTTATTACGAACTCCGCCTCCAGCATCTCAGGGTCATCCAACTCCTTTGACTTTTCAACAAGGGCTTCTTTTATATCAGCTCTCAACTCTATGTTGTTCCATATAGCGTCCCAGTCACCCGCCCATTCCTTGACTGAGGAGCCGATGGATTTCAGAATGTCGGACTCTCCGTTCATAAGAGCCTCTGTCGGCTCCAACTGGTCAGTCTCTGAGTTATACCTCATGAGGTCGACAAATCCGTTCTCATCAGCGGGGTCCTCTTCCCACTTCTTCCTCACCTCTGTTATCTGAGTTACTCTTCTCCACTTGTGCAGTCCGTCAGGGCTTTTGATAGGGTTGGCTACTACTATTATGTCCGTGGCTTTGAAACTTGTTCTCGGCACCTCCAGGTCGTTGACTACTCTGTCGAAGACGCCGTAGGGAGAGTCTCCGTGGATTGTCCCTGCGACTACGTTCGCCAGAGCTCCTACTCTCATAGCTTCGTACAGCGCTTTTGCCTCTTTACTCCTGACCTCTCCTACTATCAACGCGCTATCCCCTAATCGCAGAGTGGTTCTTATTCCCTGAGAGGCAGAGACTTCGCTTGAGTCCTGGCTCAGGGCGCCTGCCACTTTCATAGGCTGGATGTTATAGCCTAATTTCCTCAGAGGGGTTGTGGGGAGTTCCATGGTGTCTTCTATAGTTATTATTCTGTACTTTCTCATTATCTCCACAAGGAAACTTCCCAGCAGAGAGGTTTTTCCGGCACTTCTCGTACCTGCGATCAGCATGGTCCTGTTGCCGTCTATTAAAAAACTGAGAAGGCCTGCTGCGAGAGGCGAAACCATCCTGTTCTTTATGAATAGAGGAAGTGTCCAGGGCTTGTCCCTGTGCCTTCTGAAAGCGTATGCTATTCCGCTTGGGTCGAGAGGCGGTGCTATGACTCCCACTCTTGCTTTCGCAATGCCAGGTATCTCAATCTCCGTGTCCAGAATAGGATTTGCTTCGTCCAACGGTCTTCCAGACATCATCCTGAGTTTGGAAGCCCAACTCTCTCCGTCTTCTATACTGGGATAGACATTTGTCTTGCACTCTCCGAAGTCCTGGTGCACCACGAACATCGGGGTCTGTCCCATCGGCGTGTTCACGGTTATATCCTGTATCTTCGGGTCTTCGAGCAGGACTTCAACCATGC
>CAYSOY010000005.1:0-2154 GCA_964432865.1 uncultured Methanosarcinales archaeon | reverse complement strand
ATTGTGTATCTTACAAGTATACTTGTGAGGTTTTCGAACTGTTGCTCGGTGAGGTCAAGGTTTTTGTAGTTGGCGAGGTCTCTCAAGAGGTCCTCCCCCACGTTGTGGAAGACCTCTCTGACTTTTGCAGGGTCTACAAACTCCTCCTTCTTCGGCTTGTGCTCTGACAGAACGCTCTTTGCTTTATCAAGGAGTTCGTACTCATCTTCGGTCAGTTTGAACTCCGGCGGTGTCACGTGGTAGACTTGCTGGACGTCGTCCTCCACGTCGAAGACTACTACCTCGTTATCCCCGACTGTGTAGTTCTCCCTCTCCACCCCTTTCTTGGGATAGGTCGCCATCAGCCGGGTGAACATGAAGTCGGGCTTTATGTCAGGGGAGAATACCTTTCTGTAAACAGACCTATCGTGCTCGTCAAGCCCTGCGAGGTGAGGCTTCAATTTCTGCACCACTTTTGTTTTTTCAATGACTTCTTTGAGGTTCTCCAGAAGGTCTATCAAGTCGTGCTGTGCCAATGCTTCTTCTCTTGTCTTTATTCTGTCCAGGATTATTCTTTCATGTCTCAACTTCCTCTTCAGTTTCAGATACGCCCCTATTATGTCCCTCTTCAGTTCTTTATGGATTAACTCGTTTATGAAAGTGTAGTTCTCTTCTACATCTATATCTCCTCCGAAGGAACTTATTCTGGAGTGGCTGTAGAGGTCTTTCTTCCTCTGAAGTTTTTTATAGAGGCCGGCTATCTCTCTAAGAAGAGACGTCTCTTCAACCCCGTACTCGTAAACTCTTTTCTGATTGAAAGAAATCTTGGTGACTCCAGGATTCTCCAGGAGCAGGTCTATGGCTTTACCCATAAACAAGGGTTCGTCCTCTATTGAAGGGACTTTTGTCACGCCTGTACAGTCTACTTTCAGAATCTTCTGGTCGCCTTTCTCCTCTACTCGAGCAGGCATTCTCTCTTCGTTGTTATCTCCGAATAAAACAGGTACCACCTCTTCTCTCCCAACAGAGTACAAGAACCAATACTTGTAAAGGTATATAAAAGTTATGGAAGACAAAGATTGCCTCTGTTCAAAGGTTGCTTCTGTTTGTTGTACAAATTGTCCTATTTCACTCTATAAGTATCGCTGGTTTTCCTGGAAGTGCTTTGTCTGCCTTGTCGCTTCCCGAGTCCTGCTCCCGGACGACTTCTACTTCGCAGGAGAACTCTTCTTCTATTTCACACTTCTGCTCTTCCAAACCTTCAACTTCTTCCTCTTGGCTGAGCACGAACTGCGGGAGATTGCTCCTGTCCTTTACCAATTTAGGAACCAAACTGCTTATCTTCTCCCCGTGCTCTCTGAGGTCTGTCTCCATCAACTTATTGATAATGACTCCTGGCTTCCTCACGTCTCTATCCAGGTACTCTTTGACTTTCTTCAAGAAGCGGGACTTCCACTCTTGACTTATTATCAACTCAACTCTTCCTATCTCTTCTCGGTCAAGGATGTTCTTCAGGTCGACGATGTCGGATATTGTCTGAGAAACCGTCCTCTCAACCTGCTCTGCTTCGAGGTCTATCTTCTCTTCTTCGTGCTCGGGCCAGTCTGCAGAGGAGACAAATCCTTCTCCTCCTATCTTCTCCCAGCACTCTTCTGCCACGTGCGGGGCGAAGGGGCTTATCAGGACTGCGAGTTTTTCAATAACTTCTTCATAGGTATCTCTGTGGACTTCGTCCTCCCTGTAGTTCTGGACGTCTCTCACAAACTCCATTATGGAGCCTATTGATTTGTTCAACTCCAACGCTTCGAGGTGTTCAGAAGACTCCTTTATGGTTCTGTGTAGCCTGCTCGTTATGTATGAGTCTTTCTTCAACTTCTCCTCTCTGAAACCGGGCTGGTCTGTGTAGAGAGAGAAGAGTTTTTTCAAAAAGTTATAAGACGCCTGGACTCCTTCACTACTCCACTCCATCTCTTTCTCGGGCGAGGAGCCAAACAGTATGAAAAACCGTCCCGTGTCCGGCCCGTACTCGTCTATTATCTCCATCGGGTCCACGGTGTTCCCCCGAGACTTGGACATCTTCTTCCCGTCTTTCAACACCATTCCCTGCGTCAGCAGGTTCTGGAAGGGCTCGTCGACTTCTATCATCCCTTCGTCTCTCAAGACTTTAGTGATGAA
>CAYSOY010000004.1:33252-47081 GCA_964432865.1 uncultured Methanosarcinales archaeon | reverse complement strand
AGTCCACTGACTCAAGACTGGATATTATCTCTCTCCCCCCATCTTCCTTCAGTATCGGCCTGTTGTCTCCTTTCAACTCTTTTATAGTTCTGTCTTTGTTCAGCGCCACTATCAAAACGTCTCCTTTCTTCTTTGCTTCTTTCAGCAGGTAAGTGTGTCCTGGGTGGAGTAGGTCGAAGCAACCGTTTGTAAAGACTACCTTTTTTCCTTTCTCCTGCAAGTCCTCCACTACCTCCTTCAGTCTTTCACGACTCCTGATTATCTTCTTCTCCTCTCTCTTCAATCTTTTCTTCAGTTCTGCCGGGGTGGTTGTAGCGGTTCCTTTCTTCTCTACTACTATCCCTGCTGCGTGGTTGCCCAGAATCGCCGCTTCCTCCAAAGAAAGGTCTTCAGAGAGTGATAGTGATATAGTCGATGCTACTGTGTCTCCTGCTCCCGAAACGTCATATACTTCTTTTGCCTCTGTCGGGATGTTTACTGCTCCGTCTTTCTCTCTTTCGAAAACAGACATCCCATCAGCGCCTCTTTTTATTATTATGTTGCTCTCCAGTCTGTTCGACAACTCCTCGCCTATGGTCTCGCAATCTACATTCTTAAAGTTCTTTGTGACTCTTCTATACATCTCCTCTGCTTCTCTCTCGTTCGGAGTTATCAGGTATGCTCCGCTGTACTGCTCTGTATGGCCGGGCTTCGGATCTACTACAGTTTTTACTCCTTCTTTCCCCGCCAGTTCTATTATCTCTCTGATTATGCTCGGGGTCAGGGTTCCTTTCTTGTAGTCCGAGATCATTACCACGTCAGTTACAGATAAGTTTTTTTTCACACTCTCAACTAGTTTTTTCTGTTCTTCTTCCGAAATGTAACTCTTGTCTTCGTAGTCCAGCCTTACTATCTGCTGGTTGCCTGATATACACCTTGTTTTCTTAATAGTCGGTTTTTCAACGGTTATTATCTCTTCCGTACTTATCTTCTCTTTCTCAAGCAGTTCCTTAAGAATCTCTCCTTCTTTGTCTTCTCCGACAACCCCTATCATCTCGACTTCTCCTCCTAAGGATGTTATGTTGTTGGATACATTGGATGCTCCTCCGGGCACGTTCTTCTCTTCGCTCACGTGGAGGACGGGTATAGGTGCTTCGGGGCTTATCCTGGAGACGTCACCCTCTACATATCTGTCCAGCATCAAGTCTCCTATTACAAGCACTCTCTTCCCTTTAAAATCGTCTACGTGTTTAATAAGTTCTTCAGTCATTCTCCCCCTCCAGCAAACAGTTTTTTCTCTACTAAGTCGCATATTATGTGGTAAGCGAGTTGATGTCCTTCTTGAATCCTGGGAGTATCTTCGCTCTCTATTATCAGTTCTTTCTCGGTTCTTCCTTTGAGTTCTCCTCCGTCTCCTCCGAGAAAAGATGCTGTTTTCATCTTCTCCTCTTTGGCTTGCTCTACTGCTTTTATCACATTAGAGCTGTTCCCAGAGGTTGAGATCCCTATTAAAATATCTTCTTCTTCTCCTAATGCTTCTACTTGTCTTTGAAATAATGTGTTGTAGTCGTAATCGTTCGTCCACGCAGTTATTACAGAAGTATCTGTGGTCAGAGCTATGCAGGGAAGTCCTCTCCTCTCTTTTTTGAACCTCCCTACTAGTTCTCCGGCTATGTGTTGAGCGTCTGCTGCAGAGCCACCGTTTCCACAAACCAAGACCTTATTTCCTCTGTTGTAGCACTCCACTATCATATCTGCTATTTCTTCAATGACTTCTGCTTCTCCCAACATGCTCTCTTTCAGCTTCGAGCTTTCTACTATCTGCTTTTTTATTTCTTCTATCATTTTTTTCTCTCCGAAGGATATTATTGGGTAAGTATTTATATATTTAATGAAAGTAAGTTCTGTAGAAAGCGTGTTGTTCTTAACTCAGTTTTTTCTTAGCTTCTTCAAAGACCTCTTCTACACTTATTTTCTTCATGCACTTCTGGTAGTACTGAGTCCCTCTCCATATACAAGGGGGCATCTTTCCTTCTTGGTTCTTTATGCAGGGGCTACATTTTACTTTGTGGTAGAGGGATTTGTTCTTCGAACCGTAGGGGGCCCAGAGTTTGGGAGTGTTGGGTCCGAAGAGACCTATAGTAGGTGTTCCTTGAGCAGCTGCGACGTGCATGGGGCCTGTGTCGTTGCTTACGAAGAGGTCTAACTTGGTAGTGAGGGCGAACAACTCTTCTAAACTTGTCCTGCCAGCAAAGTTTATCAGTCTGTCATCGTCTACTTGGCGTTCTATCTTCTTGTTCACCTCCAAGTTCTTCGGAGAGTCTATCAGGAGGAGTTTTGTATCTTCTTCCAGCAGTTTTTTGCAGAGTTCAACTCCTCTTTCTATAGGCCACTGCCTGCTCTTCACAGATTCTGAGATTCCGAAGCAGAGCCCAACAAGTTTTTTTTCAAAAGCAACTCCTTCTTTTTCAAGTTTTTTCATAACTCTCTTCTCTGCTTTTTTTGAAAACTCTATTTTTGAAAGACTCTCTCTTTCTCCTTCCCATCCGAGAAGTTTTGCAAAGGCGAGGTAGTTCTTGACCATATGTCTTGTTTTGAAAGAGATTCTGTCGTCGTAGAGTTTGCTCCTCTCCTTTCCTGAGAAGCCAAGACGGCATTTCCCCTGCCAGAAGGTTATGAGCGCAGAGAGGTTGGAGTACGGCTCGGTGTCTATTACCAGGTCGTATTTGTTGAAGCTGAAAACTGCTTTTAAGATTTTTCTTATGCTCATCTCAGAGAACAGAACTACTTCTTTGAGGTCGTCGTTGTTCCTATAGACTTCTGAGTTGCTCGGATGCGCCACTACGTCTATCTCTGCTTCGGGATACCTCTTTTTCAGTTCTTCTATCAAGGTCAGAGTTATTACCGAGTCGCCCATCGCCCATAGTTTAACTATTGCTATCCTTTCTGGTTTTGAAAGTTTTGAAAGATCTTTCTTCTTTTTAAGTATTGAGAACAACTCTACTAATGGCAGGAGTATTATTTGGTCTATGAATCTGAAAAGTTTTCTTATGAGCATGGAGGTTTAGAAGGCGCTCTCTTTTAAAAATATTATGAAAGACATTATTAGAGTTGTATTTCTGGATAAATATACACTTTTTTCTATCCTTTCTTTCTGTATCTAATAATATTTAATCTAGATAAAGAATAAGTTTTTTCTTCTTCCAAATATACTCTTTTTCCAACCTCTCTGTTAAAACCTGTATATCCTGTTAAGAGGAGAGAATCTTTTTTTGCATCTGCCATTCTTTCAAATGTTTTGCTCAAGCATTCTTTGTTAGAAGGGTATATGTAGTGGACATCTACGTCTTTAACTCCTATACCTGCTTCTTCGTAACTTTCATCTTTAAAACAGTCCCCTAAAACAAAACTTGCGCTGTCCGCTTCTACTCCGCTGGCTACTGTTTTAGAAAAATCGAAGAGGCCGCTGTTCAGCTCTATTCCATAAGAGTCGAAGCCGATAAGAGACGCCATTATTGTCATGCACCCAGCGCCTGAGCCGAGGTCTAAGAATACTCCTCCGCCTTTCTCATTGTAGATGTCTTCAATTAATTCATATAAATCATTTATTTGAGATTTTTCTTTTAAGTGGCTTGGTACATAAAGAGGTTTTTTGACAGAACAGGAATAATGTATACGACCTCTTTCTTTAGATGTATTTTCTAATAATTTCTCTAACTTCTCATCTATGTTCTCTTGTTTTAAACTATCCATATTAAGTAAAAAGTCGAGAACCATTTAAATAATTTACTATTATTCAATTACTAAACTCGTTAAAAAGGTTTTTTGTTCTTATTAAAAAAGAGAGAAGCCAACCCGCCAACAAAAAAGGAAAAAAGTTCCAACCCCTAAAAACATTTTAAAAAAAACATCATTACCAAACCATATGAGCAGAGCAGAACCTGAAAAAATATTAAGGAGAAAAACAGAAGAAGAGACATATAAACTTACAGAAGTTGATAGAAAAGAAGAACAACTTAAAAAAGAAAATTCCGAAAAGGACTACAACCTCCTCTATAAAATCTGCTTGTCTAATTATGACTCATCAGCCACTAATCCCTCTCCTTAACTCATCTAAGATCTCTGTCTTCCTCAATTCTTTCAAAGCCTCCTCCTGTATCTGTCTTATTCTCTCCTTAACAACATCGTACTTTTCTCCCAACTCCCTCAGAGTTTTCTTCTCTCTTCCTCCGATGCCGAACCTGGTTTTTATAATATCAGACTCTCTTTCGTCAAAAAGATTATCTATTGTTTCTCGTAGGAGACGGAAAGATTCTTCTTCACTGTACTCCTCAAAGACGTCGGCGTCTCCGCTTATGATTTCAGAATACGGGCTTGTTGATCCTTCACAGTTAGAGAGTGCCTCGTCCAAAGAGGTGGTCAGATTTGATTTGTAGAGGGCGTAAGCATCACTTATCCACCCTATTTTTTTCTCCGACATACCTGTCTTTTCCGCTATGTTTTCAAGAGTACAGTCGCCTCCTTCATCTTTAATTTCTTTTACTGCTTTGTGAAACTCTGTAAACCCATCTCGTGGGGTAGTAACTATCTCGCCAGAACTTTCCTGAAGTGTCTTCATAATCTCTCTATCAACCCAGTACCCAGCATAAGTCAAAAAGGACGTATCATATTCTGAGGAGTAGATATCCGCGGCGGTGAAGAGCCCTAACTTCGCAGACTGTACCAGGTCGTCAAACTCAACTTTATCAGAAAACTCTTTTTTCCTGGCAGAGCCGTATGCAAACTGGAAGCAATGCCGGATTAAGAACTCCTTAAAAAAGGAGTATTCCCTCTCCAGTTCGTCCAGTCTCTCATGCAGAGTTTTACTCTCTCTTTCATTATACTCCGTGGCTGTCTGAGAACCTTCTTCTGATAATCCCTGGTGCTCTTTAAAAATCTCGGTCAGAGAAAGGACGTCTCGGTTTGCAAGGAAGAGATTTGAGAAACTCTCTTCTACACTGCTCCACTCTGCTCTCTCTTTAACATAGTCCAAGTAAGTCTCCTCCAACTCGTTAATTTTTTCAAAGATATTCTGAGGCCAGTTCTCGTATAAAGTAGGGTATCCAAACATGGCTGAAAGTCTTCCGTCAAAATATTCGACCTGTTCTTCGTCTATTAACAGATCTGCCGTTAGTTCGGATTTAGAGAAGGTCTTTTTATCGGCTCCCTTGCTCGTTCTTTCCCTGTTCTTGTAGATTAATGCTTCCACCAAGAATCTCTCCTCGGAGAGAACCTCCATCATCGACTGGGTGCGCCCCTCCATCTCTTGAGTTATCTCTCCTTCAATACCTCCATTTATCTCGGTGATGTAAGGGTGGTCACAATCCTTTTTATAGTCGTGAGAGAGGAGTTCAGGACATCCGTACTCCTGCCAGAACGATTTTAAGAACTCTTTCTCCATCTCCTCTGCTGAAGAACATATCTTATATAGATGGCGGTAGTCATCCGAAGTCTCTTTCTCAGAGGAGAGAGATGAGTCTTCTGAAGTTTCAGTCGCCGGCAACACGGATACATCTTCCCCAATTCTTTCTTGTAGTTTAGCTTGGCTCATAAAATACAGGAAATAAGGTTTTATTTAAAAAAATTATTAATTTAGGAAAAGGTCCAAAAATATTGATGAAGAAGTCTCTTAGTCTTCATCTACTTCCACGACTACTGAGTTGTTGTCTCTGTCTAAACTTATGTTGTCGTATCCTTCTTCTTCAAGTTTCTCCTCTATCTCGTCCCAGGTGTGCTCTTTTTTTGCTTCTTTCACTGCGTAGAGTATCTTGTTCAACTCGTTGTACTTCTTATATATCATCTCTCCTCTTTCTCTATTAGTGGCTGACTCTTTCTTGTATCCTTCTATTCTTCTCTTCTGAGAGGTTATTATTTTTTTCAGGCGTTCTTTCTCCTCCTGCACCTGCTCTTCTACTCTATCCTGGTAGGTCTCCTCTTTCTCTCTGAAGGCGGAGCGCTTCTCTTTATTTATCTCGTCTCCTCTTTTCTCCTCTGTGAGTTCTTCTACTTCATCCAGCACTCTATCCTTCTCTTCTTCGGAAAGTTCTTTCTTCTCTTCAGGAATCTCCGCTCTTCTGCATATCTCCCTGGCGTATTTTCCTCCAAGAGAGAAGTTGGCTGCCAGGTTTTTTACCACGGATTTTTCTCTGTCAAACAGTTCTTTCAGTTCTTCTCTGCTCATCTCCAAGATGTTGTTCTGCCTCGGCGGGGTTTCGTACGGAATGCCTCCTCTCAGCGTTCTGTCTTTGTAGTTCTGGGTCTCCAACAACCCCACTATTGTTCTCTCATCTTTCTCCTCTTTCTTCTCTGTCAAGACCAGGTTTCCAGGCGGGATGAACTCTGCTAAGAGGTCGTAGTTCTCCTCTTTGGCTTCGAACTCCAGTTTGATTATTCTTTCAAAACCGATCTGCTCTACTCTGCGAAGCCAGGAGCCTGAGAGTCTTCTCCTAAGGAACATGGCGAACCCCGGCGGTTTTTGAGGGAATCCTTTCTTTACGTCCTCCAAAAAAAGAAAGTTAGGCACCATTATTCTTAGAAGTTTTTTGCCCTCGCCAGGCTTGTAGAACTGAAACAACAGGTCGTTCTTCTCCTTTTTCTGATAGACCTTGTCGAACCTTGAATCCTCCAACACCTTCAACTTCTCCACCAGAAAGCGGATGTCCAGAGCAGATAAAGCCTTAACCATGAAAAGAAGAAAAGAGAAGGTGTTTAAAAATTTTCTTAAAAAAAGCAGGGAAAAAGAAAAATATTTAAAAAACAAGAACTTAGATTCAATACATATGAAGACAAACAAGATCTCGGTTGTGATACCTGCTTACAATGAAGAAGAGAGGCTGGGACCCACGTTGAAAAAGATAGGCAAGTACTTAAAAGAGCACTTCGAAGAACACGAAATCATAGTAGTGGACGACGGCTCCACAGACAACACCCGAGAAGTAGCTCTGAAGTACAGGAGGAACAGAGTCAGAGTCCTAACAAACAGGCCAAACAGAGGGAAAGGGTACAGTGTGAAAAGAGGAATCTTGGACGCAAAACACCCCTTAATATTATTCTCTGACAGCGACCTCGCCACGCCAATAGAAGAAGTAGAAAAGTTCATCCAACACATAAAAAAAGGCTACGACATCGTAATAGGCTCCAGGAACATGAAAGAATCTAACATAGTTGTGAAACAACCTCTCTACAGACAGTTCATGGGAAGAGCGTTCCCCTTTTTAGTAAACCTGGTGACATTTCTTGGCTTCAAGGACACACAGTGCGGTTTCAAACTCTTCAAGAAAGAAGCAGGAAAAAGAATCGCGTCTCGCCAGCAGTTAGACGGCTTCTCGTTCGACGTAGAGATGCTCCTCATAGCAAAAAAACTGAACTACAAAATAAAAGAAGCTCCTGTGAAGTGGGTGGACCAGGAAGGAAGCACCGTCAGCCCTATAAAAAACGCGGTAAAGATGTTCAAAGACGTTCTCAAAATAAGAATGAACAGTTTAAAAGGAGAATACAAGACATAAAAAATCTTTGTACAGATCACTTCACAGTCACTGACTTAGCTAAGTTTCTCGGCTTGTCAATAGGGAGGTCTTTCAAGTCAGCGATGTAATAACTCAGCAGGTGACCTATTATCCCCGAGTATATCGTACTGATCCGACTCGGGAAGTTGAAAATCTCCTCCTTCCTTATTTGAAACAACTATTGTATTAGCACCTCTTGCTTCAACCTCTTTAACAGCTGACAGCATATCAGGGTTTCTGTTCGGAACCAAGGATATCACAGGGGTTCCTTCCTCTATGAGAGCTATTGTTCCGTGCTTCAACTCACCAGCCATCATCCCCTCTGCGTGAATATAAGGTATCTCTTTCAACTTCAGAGCTATCTCTCTCGCCATAGGATAACAGGCGCGTTTGCCGAGAACAAAAATATCTCCTTCGTCCTGCAACTCTTCAGCAACGTTCTTAACCTTCTCTTTGTTCTCCGAGATCGTCCGCTGAATCTTTCCAGGAACCTCTTCAAGAGGAACAGACAACCCCAGCCTTTCACCCAGGGCGAGAAGCGCTATCACCTGATTCGTAAAGGTCTTTGTTGCAGCGACGCATATCTCCTGACCAGCAACGACCTCCAAGGAGAGGGAACTCATCCTCTGAATGGTAGAGTAAGGCACATTGACTATCGAAACAATCTCCGCTCCTTTCTCCTCGGCAGATTTCAAGACCTCAACAACATCCATAGTCTCACCGCTCTGAGAAATCGCAACTACAAGAGTCTCTTCATCTATATCTACAAACCCCTCTATCTCCGAAGCAATCACCGTCCGAGCATCTACGCCCAGGTTTTTCAAAATGTAAGATCCTATGAGAGAGGCGTGGTAACTGGTCCCGCACGCCACGAATACAACTTTCTCAGCGCCGCCGATTTTTTTACACAAGTTGCTGAAACTCTCTTCCTGCTCTGCATTCAATGAGTTAAGAAGCCTCTCTGAACTCAATGGCTGTTCATGAATCTCTTTGAGCATATAATGAGGATAGTCCCCGACCTCCGCTTCCGAGCCCTGCCAGTCGAGACTTTTGAAATCTCTGTTCTTCCTGTCCATGTCTTTGTCGAAGATCTTCAGTTCTGAATCAGACAGGACCGCCAGTTCGTCGTCTTTCAAAAACAAAGCCTTATCAGTCTTGTCCGAGAAGCCGTAGATGTCCGAGGAGACTATGAAAGAGTTATCTGCTCTTCCTACTGCTACAGGCGAGCCTCTCTTAAGAATGTACAGCCTGTCGTAGTCTCTCACCATCAACAGAACCGCGAACGTGCCTTTCATCTTCTTGAAGAAAGTCTTTGACGCTCTCTTTATCTCATCATCCAACTCTTTCAGAGACAAGTCTTCCAGTCCGCGATCTGAACCTCCTCTAATAATATTTTCGAAAAAGTTAGGTATCACTTCGGTATCCGTCTCTGTCCGGAACTCAAAACCTTCTGATTCAAGGTCCGACCTGAGTTCCTCGTGGTTTTCTATGATGCCGTTATGCACGACAAAGACCTGTCTTGAATTGGAGAAGTGAGGGTGGGCGTTCAACTTGTTGACAGAGCCGTGAGTAGCCCATCTCGTGTGAGCAATCCCAACTTTGGATTCTAAAGAGTTCTCAGTTCTCTCCAGAAGATCAGACAGTTCTCCCGAAGACTTCTTTACCGCTCCCGAACTGGTCGCAAAGCCTGCAGAGTCATACCCTCTGTACTCCAGGCGTTTCAGCCTCTTCAACAAGCAGTCCTTTACTGAGAACTTCTCTCTGCTTATAACACCTATTATACCGCACATACCCCAGTAAAAGAAATATTCTATTTTATAAGGTTTGTGAAGGGTTAGTTCACTTGTTATTTATCTCGCTTAATATTCCAGGAAGTTCTTCAAGAGAGTCTATAGAATAATCTGCCTTGCAGGCCTGTTTTCTGCGTCTGTTTATCTGTACTGTGTGGCATCCCAATATATTACCTGCTCTTATCTCAGAAGAAGGATTGTCTCCCAAGACCAGAACCTCTCCAGGACTGACCCCGTACTCTTCCACCAGTGTATCAATCTCTTCTTCTTTGCTGAACGAGTTTACTATGACAATTTTTTCAAAAAGGTCTCTTATCCCAAGTCTTTCTATCTTCTCTTCTTGAAAATCCTTTTTTCCAGAAGTTACCAGAACTTTCCTCTGAGGGAGGTTTTCTAAAACCTCTACGTCGTCAAAAAGCTCTATCTTCTCCAGATATTTATCAGAGGTGACTTCGTAAGCGTCCTTGCCAGTTTCAGCAATGCTCTCCTCAACGTCCAACTCTTCCAAAAGCCTCGAGAAGTTCTTCTCGTATATCTTATTCAGGAACTGCTCTCCTTTTCTCTCAGGAAGGCCTGCTTCTTCCATAGCGGTGACCGCTTTCTCAATCGCTACCTCTCCCAAAAAACCCAAGGTGTCCCACAAGGTGTTGTCCAAGTCCGCTATTATCAACTCAATCATTATTCTCTGCCTCGCTGCATCGTCTCTCTGGAGTACGGGTCTATATTATAAGCCTCTCCCCCTGACTTTTACCCCGTCAGGTCTGTTATAGCCTCTCCCAGTTTCTCAGGGTCGTGCCTTGCGAAGTTATCATATGATATAAGGTCCTTCTTTGTAACTTTGTAACTTTTCTCCTCCAGTTTCGGCTCTACGAACTCCGCACCTTCTTTCTTGTACTCTTCCAACTGCTCCTCGGACGGCTTCTCAGAGTTTACCAAGACGTGGTCGAGAACTCCTTCCCCCAGGTACTTCTCTATCTCGTTCACAAAGTCTCCTGCTGTAAAGCCGTCGGTCTCTCCCTTCTTTGTCATAATGTTCGTTAGGTATACTTTCTCCGCTGATGACTCCTTAATGGCTTCAGAAACCCCTTCTACAAGCAAGTTTGGTATTATACTCGTGTAGAGGTCGCCGGGACCGAGTATTATAACTTCCGAATTCATTATGGTATTCTCCGCCTCTTCAAAAACCTCTGCTTCCGGGCTTAGAAAAACCCGATCTATGTCTCTTTCGTCATCGTGCTTCCGAACGTCGATGTTTGTCTCGCCGAGTATCAACTGGCCGTCCTCCAGTTCAGCGCACAGGTCTGTCTTTTCAAGAGTCACGGGGTAGACTCTTCCTCTAAGTTGGAGTATTCTCCCTGCCTCTTTCACAGCTTTGTAGTCAGAGCCACCTTTCAGATCTGTTAAAGCAGTGAGGAAAAGATTTCCCAAGTTGTGCCCTGCCAGCCCTGTCCCTTTTTTAAACCTGTAACTGAACAACTTTCTAAGAAAAGTAGTGTCTTCTGAAAGCGCAAGGAGGCATCTCCGCATGTCGCCCGCAGGGAGGTAGCCGAACTCGTCTTTCAGCCTGCCGGTGCTCCCTCCAGAATCCATTACAGAGACTACTGCGGAGAGAGAGTCGGAGGTGAACTTCCTCTTCAACCCTCTCAGTAGGTAGTAGAGACCTGTCCCTCCTCCTATAACAGTTATGTTCCTGCTTATCAAATCTTTCTGCTTGTTCTGAGAGTTCATCATTCGCCCATCACTATGAAAAGAATCACGGTTTTTAAGTATTGTGAAAAGAGAACGTTCTCCTGCCCGTGACCAACTCTTTCAAACAGGTCTAACAAGGTGAACGCTGAATATTACTCACGTCTTTTCTAAAAATCTCCGAAAAAGACTGTTTCAAGTAGAACAAACTCTTTCTTGGAAGGAAGTTCAGAGCAGTCTGTCAAGGAGTAGAACACCTCTGGGCTCTGGTCCAGTCTCCTCTTTATTCTTTCAGAAATCATATTTGTCTGCTCATCGTTTATGTCGCCGAGTATATGAACTAATGAATGCTCGACCAATTCTTTTCTCTGCTCCACGTTGCTGAACAACTCGTTGATCGCTGATTTCAAGTCCTTCAGGATTATCTTCTTTGTTCTGTTCTTGTTTATTAAGTCAAACTCTTCCACCAGGTTTAATTTTACTTGGGAGAACACGTACTCTTCTGAGCGGTGCAGGGCGTCCTTCAAAGACTCCACTATCTTAGAGTTGGAAAAAAATTCGGGGGAGAGGTTGTGCTTCAACTCGAGAAAGAGCGCCTCGTTGTAGAAAGGTAGAGACTCTTCAAACTCACTAAGGTCGTTCGGCAGGGACTCTTTCCCAGATGTCAACTCAAGTATCTTCCTAACCTCTCTGAGAGAGTCTATACTGTCCTCAGAAGAAACATCAATATCCACGTTCGGAAGGCTTATCTTTATCTTCGTAGTCCCTTCCGTACCAAGCTCTTCATCCACCCTCCATCCCTCGTAATTAAAGAAAAAACTCCTTGTTTAAAAAGGTTTTTGAAGAAAAAAACAAGTGTTGAAAAATAAGTTTTCAAGAGTATAGTTTCATACATTAAAAATAGAATTAAAAGAAGATGTCAAAACTCCAGTACGACCGGATCAACCGGTTAACTCAAGGCACTTCTCAAAGACCTTCTCCACAGTCAAGCCGTACTTCTCCAGCAGTTTATCAGCAGGTCCTGACTCGCCGAAGACATCATCAACACCAACCATTCTTATTGGGACAGGAAACTCTCGAGAAAGGAGTTCCGAGACAGCGGAGCCGAGACCTCCGATTACAGAGTGCTCCTCGGCCGTCACTACCTTTCCTGTTTTCCTGGCAGAAGAGAGAACTGTCTCTTCGTCCAAGGGTTTTATCGTGGAGCAATTTATCACTTCTGCAGAGATGCCTTCCGACTCGAGCCTCTCAGCGGCTTTCAAACTCTTAAAGACCATATTTCCGCAGGCAACAATAGTCACGTCCTCTCCTCTCCTAAAAATCTGGCTTTCTCCTATTCGGAAAGGCAGGTCTTCTGACGTGAATACAGGAATTTCAGGTCTGCCGGTTCTTATGTAAACCGGCCCTTCCATCTTAGCGGAAGCAATAGTTACTTTTCTCGCCTCCTCTGCGTCGCACGGAGCCAGGACAACAAGATTGGGAAGCACACGAGTAAGAGCGATATCTCCCAGCATCTGATGCGAAGCCCCGTCCTCACCGACAGACAACCCGGTGTGAGAACCATGCAGTTTTACATTATGATCAGAGTAACAAACACTCGTCCTCAATTGCTCCCAGTTCCTCCCCGGATTGAAAACTGCAAAACTACATACGAACGGGGTTTTTCCTGCAAGAGACAGCCCCGCTGCCGAGCTCATCATGTTCTGCTCGCAGATACCCGCCTCTATAAACCTCTCCGGAAACCTCTCTGAAAACTTGTCCAGGCGAGTAGAACCTCTCAAGTCAGCAGTCAACGCGACTATGTCTTCATCCTTCTCTGCAGACTCTACTATTCCTCTGCCGAAGCCATCTCTCAACGCCTCTTTAACTTCAAAATCCAGTTTTACTCCTTTCTTCAAATCCATGAAAACACCTGCTCTTTGAAAAAACACAGTTTACTACAGTTCATCTTTCAGTTTCTGTCTATGAGTTCGCAGTTTTTCGAGAGCCTCCTCTGCTTGCTTCTCACTCGGAGGTCTGCCATGCCACTCAGGGCTGTTCTCTGCGAAAGAGGCCCCTTTGCCGGGCGTGGTCTCTGCAATTATAACTTTGGGCGAGTCTGAAGCATCTCCGTCGCCGTCCTGGCCTATCGCCGTGCGAAAAGTATCCAGCAACTCTTCAACACTGTTTCCGTCGCATTCAAAAACTTCGTAGTTGAACGCTTCAAACTTCTCCTTCAACGGTTCCAGAGGAAGCACATCCTCAGTAAAACCGTCTATCTGTATGTTGTTCCTGTCCACCACTTGAACAAGATTTGACAAGTTGTTCTTCCCGGCAAACAGCATCGCCTCCCAGACCTGTCCTTCGTTTAGTTCGCCGTCTCCGCAGACACAGAAAACCGTGTTCTCTCTACCGTCAATCTTGAGCCCTTTTGCCAAGCCGGCCGCCTGGCTGATGCCTTGTCCCAGCGGTCCACCGGAGTTTTCAATGCCTGGGAGGGAGAGGTTGTGAGGGTGTCCTTGGAGACGAGAGTCTATCTGGCGGAGGGTGAAGAGTTCTTTCTTGGGAAAGTACCCTGCTTCTGCCAGCGTTGCGTACTGGACGGGGCAGACGTGGCCGTTGGAGAGTATAAGAAAATCTCTGTCCTCCCATCCTGGGTTCTCAGGGTCGTGGCTCATTATGTTGAAGTAGAGTGTGGAGAAGACCTCCGCCAGTCCCAGGGAGCCGGCCGTGTGGCCTGAACCCGCTTCTGAGAGCATCTCGACCACGTGCTTTCTGAGGGTGTTGGCTTTCAACTTTAACCCTGTGGAACTCTCTATTCTGCTCTTTTTTTCCATCTTGGACTCCTTTT
>CAYSOY010000004.1:31631-33242 GCA_964432865.1 uncultured Methanosarcinales archaeon | reverse complement strand
CTCTGTGTTTTTTGGTTCTTCTTCAAGCTTTAAAAAACCATCTTATCATTGGAACAATTACTTGTAACTTGTACTTGCAACTTGTGTAATATTATTAAATCAGATTGCCGTTTTTTATTTTTTTCTTTTTTCTAATCGCACCTCGTATCTGCCGAGCCTCTCAATCACTCTCTCAGTTGAACGCTTTCTTCAACTTTTTCAAAGCCTCTGCTGGCTCCTCTGCCTGGAAGACGTATGAGCCGGAGTTTAAACTGTCGGCGCCTGCGTCTTTGAGAGCAGAAGCGGTTTCGGGGGTGACCCCTCCGTCGACTTGTATCTTCAAGGAAGGATGTTTCTGTCTTAGAGTTTTTACTCGTGTAATGGTTTCCTCCAGGAACTCCTGGTTCTCCCTCCCCGGAGGCACCCCCATTACCAGAACTTTCTTCGTGATCTCTATGAACGACTCCAGTCTCTCCAGAGAAGTCTCTGGGTTTATAGCTGTCACAGGGTCCATTCCTCCTCTCTGAACCTGGAGGAGTGTCTTCTTCAACTCGTCTCCATCGGTAGATTCGCAGTGAACTATGACTCTTCGAAAACCTCTCTTTGCCAGCGGTCTGATAAAAGAGAAAGGGTTTTCCACCATCAGGTGCGCCTCGAAGAGAGAGGAGTAGTCTTTCATATCAGGGATGTCTTCCAGGGAGACGCTCTCTTCCTCGACAAACTCTCCGTCCATTATATCTATCTGCAGATAAGAGGTTAACCCGTCCAGTGCTTCTAATTTTTTCAGAAACTCGTCTTTGTTGTGTGAAAAAATAGTCGGTATTATCATAGTCTCCACCTGACGTCAGTTATATTGGTTTCTTCTCGGTTGTTAGTAAGTTATTGGTTCTTTTCAAGTTCTTCTATCTCTTCTACTCTTCTCCTGTGCCTCTCTTCACTGCTGAACTCTGTGTTGAGCCACTCCTCTACCAGTTCTCTATTTTTCTTCTTGGAGAAGTTTCTTCCTCTCAACACCAGGATGTTGGAGTTGTTGTGTTCTCTTGCCTTCCTTGCAGAGTACTTGTCAAATGCGAATGCTGCTCTAACCCCTTTTATCTTATTGGCTACTATTGTCATCCCGATGCCTGTCCCGCAGGTCAGAACTCCTCTGGCTCCTTCCTCTTCGACAACGCGCTCAGCTACTCTCTCCGCGTAGAGGGGGTAGTCTGCTTTCTTCTCATCAGAGTCTGTTCCCAGGTCTTTGTAAGGTATGTTTCTGTTTTCAAAGTAGTTCTTCAGGTACTCTTTCGTCTCGTAGCCTGCGTGGTCAGACGCGATGTATATTTTCATTTTCAACCCTGATTACCTCTTCTGATGCTCTTCCCAGTCTTCCATGAAAGAGTCCAATCCTTTGTCTGTCAAGGGGTGTTTGAACATCTTCTTGTAAACCTCGTAAGGCACCGTGCAGATGTCTGCTCCTACAAGCGCAGAGTCCTTTACGTGCTTCGGGTGTCTAATGCTGGCAGACAGTATCTTCGTATCAAAGCCGTAGTTATTATATATTTCACGAATCTCCGCTATCAACTCCATACCTTCCTGACCTCTGTCATCGATCCTTCCTATAAACGGGCTTACGAAGTAGGCGCCTGCCTT
>CAYSOY010000004.1:25728-31621 GCA_964432865.1 uncultured Methanosarcinales archaeon | reverse complement strand
TTGGCTGCCAGGAGAGCCTGGTTGGGTGAGAAGCAGAGCGTGACGTTGCACCTGATGCCTTTTTCTGACAATATATTTGTTGCTTTCAACCCTTCTTCGTTCAGAGGAGTTTTGATTATTATGTGGTCGTCTATCCTGGCGAGTTCTTGGGCTTCTTCTATCATCTCCTCTGCTTTCAACTTGGTTACTTCTGCGCTTACAGTGAAATCATCAGTTGTTTTCTTGAGTATGGAGACTATCTCCTTTATCACTGTCTTGAAATCCCTTCCTTCTTTTGCTATGAGAGAAGGATTAGTAGTCACTCCATCTATCACTCCTATATCAACTGCTTCTTTAATCTCGTCTATGTTTCCCGTGTCCAAATATATTTCCATTCTATCTACCTCCATGTATTATACGCGCATCCAAGATGAGTTATATCAGGATTTGTTATTATGTAAACAGGCACGTTTTTTAATATTTTTCGATACACCCGATCTTCGTGTTTTGGATTACCACTCCTCAAGTTCTTCCTGGAGTCTGTCCCTCCACTCATCCACGTTATCTATTATCATAGATTTTATGTGGTCTTTGCTCTTAACTCTATAGACGAACAAGTAGCCTCCTTCATCTCTGTTGTTTTGCTGTCGGAAGAGAATATTTTTTTCACTCATTCTCTTTACAGATCTCTGGACTGTGCTCAGGTTAAAACCCGTCTCCTCTGCCAGGTCCTCTGACGTCTGCCAACACCTGCACTCTATCAGCCACTTTAATATTCTGAAGTCCGCTCTTGTAAGTCCCAAGGCGCACTTTATTACCTCCTCCAACTCGAAGGTTTTGCAAGCAAAGTCTATCATTCTTTCACCCCTAATTTTTTAAGCACTATCGCTAACGGGCAGAAGTCTGTGAAGCCGTATTGGAACAGGTTTAAGCCAACCAACATCGTTAGAAACAACCAGTACCGGTGGTGGGAGTAACCCAACAAAGAGGTCGTCAGCACCACAAATCCTGCGAACACGTGTATTATCTCATCAACTCTTTTCATAACAATCACCTCATCTATTTTTATTTTTTATCCTTTCTCTTATAAAAAACCGACGCAATAAAAAACCCTATTACTAATACGGCGCCGAGTAACCCTGCGTATAAGAGGTTATTACGTGCCTCTCCTGTGACAGGGAACCTTGCTCTTCTGCTATAAGTGTAGATGTTGTCGTCGCCTTCGTCAGAGTCTCCTTTCGACCTTATTAATACTTTAAAGGTATGTTCTTTTATAGTTGCTTCTCTCTTCACACCTATGTCGAAAACAGCTACTCCTTCTTCTCCGGGCAGAAGTTCTCCTATGTAATCAGACCGCACGTCAAGGTTGAACGGCTGCGAGTTCTGTTTTAATAACCTGACATCTATGGCTTCTGCGCTTTCAGAACCCGTGTTATTTACAGTTATGTACAGTTTAGATGAAGAACCTGCCAGGCCTTTGCCTTTGTAGGAGGTTATCTCCAAGTAGGGCCGACCCTTTATTAAGAAAGGCAGAGATTTGTTAACAGAGTATTTGTTATCATCTACGTCCATATAATCTATGTTATACTCTATTGTGTGAGTTCCCGGCTCGGCGTGTTCATCAACATCTATGAAGAAAGTTGCTTTTTTACTCTCCCTTGCTTTCAATGAACCCACCCATACTCTGTTATTGGAAGTATAACTGGGTTCTAAACCTTCGGGGTGGTCTAAGTTTATCTCTATTGCTTTCGCATCTTTCTCCCCTGTATTTGTTATTGTGGCTGACACTTTTACATTTTCATCCCCGGGTCGGACTTCGGCGGGCAGGGTGTCTAAAGTAGCTATGTCCATTATTATTCCTTCTTTCTTAACAGGCATTTTGAACTTTAAGTATTGTTTACTACTCTCTGGCTCACCTTTATAGTACCATTGCCCTGTCAGTTTAAACTGGTAGTTTCCCGCCGGTGCGTTGTTGAGTATTTTAACTCTGAACTTCTTGTTGAAATTCCCCCCTGACAAGATAGTTCCTTTTAAATCGTCTCCTTTTTTATCCTGAAGGATAACGTACTTCTCTGTAAGAGAGTCGTCCGGCTCCAGCGATACCTTAAACTCGTAGTTAGGGTTACCTATCTTTGAACTTTTTAACGGCGAGACAGTGTCGTGGAACTGTATCACGATATCAACCTCGTCTCCGCTTGCTATGACCGCGGGGTCGAACATGATGTTATCCAGTTTTAGATTAGCAGTTACTGGAGTTGCCAGCAGAGCAACTATCATTGCCATTGTAAGTATCATAATTGTTTTCCTGTTTATTATTTTTCGTTTCATAATATCACCTTCTGTATTTTTTTAATTCAACTCTTTACTATTGACTTTATTACTGACGTGTCATACAAGTAGACTATAACCGGTAGCAATAATATCGCTCCCAGCAACGTATTTAAGATCCCCAACGCAAGTATTATACCAAGGGTTCTCATAGCAGGCAGTACTCCAAAGAGCAGTGCTAAAAACCCCGCTGTTGTTGTTAACGAGGCTCCGAGCATTGCTCTGAACAGTTCCTTCATAGTCTCTTTTAACGAGTCGTCAGGACCTTTCTTTTTTCTAAAATCAAAGTAGTTGTAAACCACGTGTATTCCGAAATCTATCCCCAACCCCATGATCATAGCCGCAGACACCATTGAAACAACTGTTAGGGTTAAGCCAAGATAACCTGCTATTCCCATAGTCCAAAGAAGGGCGTTCATAACGACAACCATCGGAAGTATTCCTTTTGAAAAAGACCCGAATGTCAACCAGACAACCAACATAACCAACAACATACTTATCAGGGTTATGAATTTGAAATCTGAAATTATGGTTTCAAAAGTTACTTTATCTATTGCGTTGTAACCTGTTAATTCGATTCTTGAGCCAGGGTTTTGTGGTTCTGAGTTTTCTATTGCTGAATCTATATTATTTATAATCTCTTTTATCACTGAAGCAGACGCCCCTGTGTCAGAGGTTATCCTTACTATGGTTAGGGACCGGTCAGGGTTTAGGTAATCCTCGGTTCTTGGGTCCTTCGACAGAATGTGTTTGACCTTCGGCAGAGAATCGGGGATGATGTGGTCGTTGTTCGAATTGACTATGTCTGACAGACTTGATACATCTCTAACATAATCTATCGTCTCCACTCTTTGAGATAAAGTATCCAAGTACTTTATCAGATCAGGGTTTCTAACATCGTTTACAGGGGATTCTGCATGTACCAATAAGTATACCATGTCCGCTCCGAACTGCGTCCTCATATCATTCATCGTCTCCAGCTCCTGTATGTTTGGGGGTAGGACTTTTTCAAGAGAGGGTTCCACGTTGTTAACTAAGTTGAAGATGCCCGGCATCAAGAGTAGAGTAATTACGGCAAATACGATTATGAACATATACGGCTTCTTTGATTGTGCTTTTACAATTTTTTCAGCAATCTCTTCCATCATGAAGAACCACCTCCTGTATTACGGACCTCGTCCTCCTGTTTTAACGAGAACTCTTTCTCCAGCCCGAAGTTGAAATTCTTTTTGATGAAGTAGAGTAGTTTCTCCTCTAATATTAGTAAGGCAGGCAGACCAAATAAAGAGAATATCAATGAGAATCCTATTCCTATCGCCATAAGTATTCCGAATCGACCCATCTCGGGCATGCTCCCGGTTAAGAAAGCTAAAAAAGCCGACATCGATGTTATAGAACTTGCAGTTAACGCAGTTCCCGTGTCTACAACTGCTGATTCAACTGATTCCTCTATTGAACGGCCTTTCTTCCTCTCGTATTTGAATTTATTCATTATGTGAATGGCGAAGTCTATTCCAATACCTATAACCATCGCTGCTACTCCTCCTGCAAGGGTTGATATGGGAAGTGATGTGTACCCCATGGTTCCGTACAGCCAGGAAACGCTGATAGTTACTACAAGTATTGGGACTACGGCGCTTGTAAAAGAGAAAAATATCAGCATAGTTATTGCGAAAACCAGTAGCGTGGATATCCATCTCGTTGAGGACCTGTCGTGTTCTATTTTTTCACCTAACGTTTGTTGGATTATCGGCGTTCCTGCCAGGTCTATCTTTACGCCAGGAGGTTTTCCTGCGCTTTCTATGTGCTTCTTGATATTTGAAGTTAATAAGTTCATCCGTGCGTCATCCGAACCTATGTCTGTTCTTAGTAGTAGGGTGGTTATTGTTTTATCGTGTGAGATGTAGTCGGAGAGTTCCTCGTCCAACTCGGGTTTGTTGATTATGTTCTTGTAATCGGCAGAGGATAGTGTTTGGTCTTGGGCTGTGCTGGAATCAATTATTTTTGCATAGGAGTAACTCTTCAGTACGTCCGGCTCTTTGTCTAGTAAAGAGTGTAATTTTTTCAAGTAATCATAGACTCTTTTATCGCTGATGTCGAAAACCCCGTTGGGGTCTGAACTTTCTGAGTCTGTTCTTATCACTACCGCTATCATATCTTGTCCCAGTTTGTTGTCTCTCAGGGTGTTGAACGCCTCGATTTCTTCAATATCTGTAGGCATCATCTCCTCCAAAGAGGCGACTGTCTGTAATTTTGCAGTTCCGCCGTACATTGAAATAGAGAGAGTGAGGATTAATAGTATCGTGATGTACGGGTGCTCTACTTGGAAATGAGCCAGTTTTTTGAGTATTCTTTTGTATAACGACATAACAATCACCAAAATACGTTAATAGATGTTATCTTAGAGTAAACTCACAAAAAACAGTAAGCTTGAGCGGTTTACCTCCAACATCAGACAAACATCTAAGTTTTGACAGTACTGCTAAAAAATAACAGTTGTTTATAAAATAACCGTAGTACTGCACAAATCTGGTGGAAAAGAGCAGTACTGACTAAAAAAGTAGAAAAAAGTGATAAAAGAACCAATATATCTACACAAGCACTACTTTTTTGGACGTGAGCCCAAAACTAATCATTATCAACTCTTGGCGCGAGGATGAAGTCCAACTTCATCTTATCCACCTGCTTATACTCCAACTTCATCGGGTAGTCTTCACCGAAGTTAATACTTACGTCGTCAGCCAACTTGCTTGCCTTTATTATTTTTTTAAGATACTCTATTGAGTACTTGCTCTTCACAGTATCCCCGCAGTCTATCTCGGTGTCATCGTCGGACTTTATCTCGATGTCCGCTTTGGTCAAGTCGCTCGAAGCAGTTATCTCCAACTTGCTTGACTCGCATCTGAAAACCACGGAGTCTCCAATAATATCTACGTCTTCAACCGCGTCGTTAAGGACGGTGGAACTGGTCTTAACTACGGCGTCGAACTCCAAGTCGGGAATGTTCTGTTCTTTCTCCTCCAACTCTATCAACGGGAGGTAGAACTCCCTGGTGGAGTTGCCCTTGAAAGTGGTCTTGAGTTTGTTGTCTGATAGTTCCAGAGTCAAGGTATCGCTTGATTTGCCTCTTTTCAAGACCTGCTTGAAGTCGTTCAAGTTTATAGAGAGTTTCTGCTTCTCGTCCACGTCGTACTCTACAAAACTGCTACTGAGAAGTTTAAAAACGACCATGGCAACGTTGGCAGGGTCCATAGCCACTAACTCAATTGCGTCGTTAGAGACTTCAAAAGTCACTTCTGTAACTAAATCTGCAATTATAGAAACGCTGTCTTTCAACATCTTCGTATCGGAAAGCACTAATTTCATTATTAACAACCCCCTATATGAAAAGGAGAATAGAAGGGAGTATATAAATGTTTTTATTAAAGATAACCTGCAATTCCAAGTTCTGGATGAAGAGAAAGCAGTTATTCAGTAATATTTATAAAACCGCGGTTATTTCCAGAGGTATATGAGGCCTTCAAAAGAGAAATCAAGGAGTTTTAACAGAAAAAAGAAGAAAACGCCGGGGAGTGGCTCGACCACT
>CAYSOY010000004.1:0-25718 GCA_964432865.1 uncultured Methanosarcinales archaeon | reverse complement strand
TCTTCATGGAATCCCCAGGCACAGAAAAAACACTCGCCAGAACATGCCGAAGAGCCAGAAGAGACCGAACAGACCTTACGGCGGGAAGTTCTGCAGTTCCTGCACGAGAGAAAAAATAATAGAGGAAGCCCGAAAAGAAGAATAGAGAGATATCTTCAAAATTTTTTACGAGGTAATATGATGGTTTACGAAACAGGAAGGTTGTGTGTGAAAACCGCCGGTAGAGACGCCGGGAGGAAGTGCATTATAGTAGAAGAACTCGACGACGAGTTCGTCAAGATAGACGGGGCTACCAGGAGGAGGAAATGCAACGTAAAGCATTTGGAGCCTCTGAAAAAAGAGGTTGAGATAGAACAAGGCGCTTCGCATAAGAAAGTAAAGAAGGTTTTTGAAAAACATAACTGGGAAGTAAGAGAGACCGGTTCAAAACCCAAGAAAGAGAAGAAAAAGAAGTCAAAAAAGAAATCCAAGTCAAAAAGTTCGAAGAAGAAAAATAAAAGTTCAAGTTCTAAAAAGTCTAAGTCGGAATAGAAAGACAAGTAAGTAGAAGAAAATTCTGTTAATCCGCTGTAATCTGTCTGTATAGTTCAGAAAGGTTGAGTTCTACTACGCTGACAGGCATCTCCAGAGAGAAATTGCTAAGGACTTCGGGCTTTACCTCGCCCACGTAAGCGACGCCTTCTCCATTATATCTCACCCGCGCTACCCTGCCCGAGAGGAAACTCGGGTGATCCGCCTCGCTGTACACTGCCTCGACCTCAAACGAGTTAAGAACTAGTTCCAGGAGTTGCCTTGCTCTGGTGTAGTCCGCTTCTTTCGAGCAGACCGCCACTGCAACCCGCTCGTCCTCCTGCACCTTCGTGTTCTTCTCCTGGTCTTCTGAGAACACCTTTCCTATCTCAAAAATTTTCTGCGGGTGTTCGTAGTGCTTGTTCTCCTCCAAGCATTCGAGAAGGCCCGGGACGAGCCAGAACCTTAAGGAGTCATACTCTTCGCTGACAGGGTTCTTCAACTCTACCACGTCGTAGTCGAAGTCCATCTTCTCCGTCTGCATCTCTTTATTTACCAAGTGATACTTCTTTACTTCTATTAGTTCCTTGCCAAGAAGCACTTCTCTTACTTTCTGGTAAAACTGCTCTTCGGAGAGCTCGACCGCCTGGTTGTAGAAATCGTTCTTCTCCGAAGGAAAGTTCTCATATCCGTAACTTATCGCGAGGTCCTCCACCAGGTCTATCGGATGAAGCACGTCTGTTCTGAAGCAGGGAACCTCTACTACAACACTCTCTTCGCCCTCCTCCTTAACACCGTATCCCATTCTCTCAAATAAGTCCTCCAAGTTTTTACCGGTTAACTCCTCACCAAGGTACTTCTCCACGTAGTCCTTTCTGAGTTCCATCTCTTCTCTGCTGAGATCCGGCATCTTCTTCTGAAAGTCAGGGTAGACTACATCTACGCTGTGCACCTCGGCGCCCATGTCTGCAAAAGAAGTTACTATTATGTTCAGAGCTTTCTCCAAGGTCTCCAGGTCGAAGCCGGAGCATTCTATAAACACTTCCTCTGTGTCCTCAGAGATTCTTCCTGTCAGGTTAGAATTTATTATCGGGGTGAAACTCATTATGTTCTCTTCGTCGTCCAAAAAACAGGCGTATCTCTCCAGGTCTTCCACGAGGTGGGAGTACTCTCTGCCTTTCGGGTGTTCTTCAAGTATATCCTCGGCGCTCAACTCTCTCTTCTTCGACTTTTTCCTCGAGTTTTTTTCTCTTCCTCCCTCGATCCTCTCCTCTTCAGCGCTCTCTTTCTCTTCTTCGCTTTCAAGTGGCACGAACTCTATGTTCTCCGGCTTCAAACCCTTGAAATGGATGGGCGGGGTTATGTTTTCTAAGGGGTATATTCCTATAGCCGTCTTCTTTCTGTTCCTACCGTAGGTTGTGTGGAGTTTCTCCTGGAGTTCTATAACCTCTCTGATTTTCTCATCGTCCAAGTTCAGTTTTTTCACAACTGCACAGGCGGTGTACGGCCGGCAGTTCTTCACAGACTCGTCGACTTTTACAGTTACTCCTGAGTCCTTCAGTCTTTTCTCGTAGCCTCTGAGACCCTTCTTTACACCTATAAAACTGGCGAGTGCTCTTCCGAATCCTTGCTGGCTGAGCATGTCCGGCCTGTTTGGAAAAACCTCTACTTTTATCTCTTCTTCATCTATGCTTTCAAGGTCGGTGCCCAGCATGCTTATGCGTTCTTTCAACTTCTCCTCTTCCAAATCTCCTATCTCTTTCTCGAGTTCTTTCCTGTTCACACTTATTACGGGCATTGTATCACTCCTGTTTCCCTATTTTTCTCCTTGTCTTTTCTCCCTTATCTTTTCTTCAGTTCACCTCTAAAAATGGGTTTAACTAATTCTATGACGTGTTAAAACTTGATGAACTTCTTCATCTTTCTCAACTGTTCCAAATCATTCTTGTATAGGTCTCTCAAATCGTCTATGCCAAAGTAGTCAACTATTATTCTTTCCAAGCCCAGCCCCCACGCGAGGACGGGGACTTCCTCTCCTATCAGCGTCTTTGTGACCTCCGGCCTGAATATTCCTGCCCCTCCAAGTTCTATCCATTCATCTTTCTCCGGCTGATACACCTCTACCTCGACGCTCGGCTCGGTGTAGGGGAAATGCGCCGGTCTCAGCCTTATGTCTTCAAACCCCATCTTCTTGAAGAACTCCTCCAGGTACGCTTTAAGCGCTTTAAAATCTCCTTCCGGATCCACCACGATTCCGTCTACTTGGTGGAACTCAAACAGGTGGGACTTGTCGAGGGACTCATTTCTGAAGTTCCTGCTGACCACGAAGTGCTTCCCGTGCTTGGGAAGTTCTCCTTTTCCAATCCTGTAGAGTGTCTGGGCGCTGAGCACCGTGGTGTGGGTTCTCAGCATCAGTCTCTCACATTCCTCCCTGTCGTAATCGACTCTCCAGCCCTTACTCTCTGTCTCTCCGCCGTCTTCGTGGACTTCTTTAACTCTTTCAAAGACCTCCTCGTCTATCTCCCCCTGCGACGGTTTTTTCAAGTAGAATGTGTCCTGCATCTCCCTCGCCGGATGGTCTTGAGGGACGAATAGAGAGTCCAGGTTCCAGAACCCTGTCTGGACATAGGTGCCTTTCATCTCTTGGAATCCCATCTCCAGCCATACTGTCTTTGCGTATTCTATCGCTTCGTTCACAAAATGTTTTCTTCCGCCACTTATCTCGGGCACGTTTATCTCGACGTCGAATTTCCTGAACTTCTTCTTTCTCCAACTGCCTTCTTTCAGCATCTTCGGGGTGACTCGGTCTTCTACATCTGATAACCGTGAGAGGTCTTTCTCCAACAGTCTCTTGCCTCTCTCTTCCAGACTTATTCTAAAAGTAGTCTCTTCTTTCTTCTCAACCAACCCCCTCTTTTTTAACTTGTCAAACGCGTGCTTCTCCTCTGGTTTCAGATCTTTCTTCTCGATTTTTTCGTTCTTCACCTTCTCCAAAAATCTTTCTTGAAGGCTCTGCTTCTCCAAATACTCTTCTCCCTCTTTGTTTATCTTCAAGGTGTCTTGGTCTATCTCTAAACACCCTCTTTTCTTCAATTTGCCAAGGGCTGCGTTGAACTCTTCACTGCTGAGACTCTCCTCTTTTACTGCTTCGTTCACGGAGACCTCTTTTTTCTTCAAGATTTTGAGAAGTCTTTTTTCAGGGAAGCCTTTCTTTAAAACCTCTTCGCCTTTCTCCCGCAGAGCCACTACATCTTTCTCTTCTTTCTCTATGTTGAGGACGGTTTTGTTCTCCAGCCACTGAAGAGCTCTCATAACCTCTGCTTCTTTCAACCCAGTCTCTTCAATAATCTCTTCGCAGGTCTTGTTCTCCTCAAGTACCGGCACTACTTCTCTCTCCAACCGGTGCAGTTTTTCCATGAGGTTATCCACAGCGTCTTTCTCTTCTTTCTCTCCGCTCATAACAGTAGTTGTTCCAAGTTGGGATATAAAAAACTATTGGTTTGGAAGAGCGGATTTTCAGGGCAGATGCTTCTAAACAACAGATGTATTAACAGATAATTAACAGATATTAACTGTAGAACATTTTACAACGGTTCTATTCAAACGACTCCTAAGAGTTTTCTGAGAACTATACTCAGCACCAGGGAGAAGACTATGTAGGTTGCAAGCCAGCCCGGGTGCCATCCGAAAATAGAAATATCTCCGAGAGGCCTTATCGGCTTGTAGCCGACAGACACACTTTTAACAAACGAGTTTTCATAACTCTTCCGAGGGGTAGCGTACTCTCTAACGTTGGATATAAGGACTGTCTTCTCCACACGCCCGCCGGACTCGTTGCCGGGCTTTAACTCGTCAATCACCAACTTGTACTCTCTTTCCTCAGAGGCATTCACACTCCACGTGACTTTCTTGCCGTCAACAGACTTATTGAGTTCCTGAATCGAAGGCGTAGCTGAGAGAGAAACGTTTGTCTCGGCAGAAGAGAGAGCTGCTTCCACTTGGAAAGACTGCCCAGGGGCTATGTTGTGATAAGCCATATGTCCATTGAGCCAGCCGAAGATTATTATCAGAGGAATAAACGTGAAAAGTGTCGGCTTGAAAGAGTGCTTCATCATCTCCATCTGCTTGCTCATCGCCTCTTTCTGAACTTTCATCATCTCGTCCGGCTTATCCTTCAAATCCTTTATCTTCTCCTGGTACTCCTTGATCTCCTTCTTAATCTTCTTCATCTTCTCCTGATCAGTGGCGTATTTGTAGACCAGAGTTATCCCAAAAGTCAAGACAAAAGATATGATAAATATTGCGAGAACGGGGTCGAAATAGAGTAAAGGGCTTAACACCGGGTCCAACAAAAAGTCCAAAACCATCTTTTAAGTCACTCTCCTCCCATAAACTTCCTCATCATAGGGTTCATGTCCATCATGTGCTGTTGAGCAATCTCCTTGTACAGCCTGTAGACTATCATCACAGTAAGAAGTATTCCTGTTCCGCTCCCCAACGCCCCGGTCAGGTCTGCGAGAGCAGCCAACGCTCCAACAGAGGCAGAGCCGAGAAAAGTAAGCGGGGTTATGTAGCGCTTCAACATCTTCTTGAGAACTCTCTTATCCTTCCTGAAGCCAGGTATCTGGAGTCCGGAACTCATTATCTGATCTGCCTGGCTGTCAGCATCCAGCCCAGAGGTCTGAACCCAGAAGAAACCGAAAACCAGAGAGCCCGTTATAAAGATGAGAAGATAGACAAACGCCTGCCACAAGTTGCCAAAGGATAGACTGCCGACTATGAGTTGCTTTACGATATTCGGAGCCTGGACGTAACTGGAGAGCCCCGACAACGCGGGGATGAAACTTGACAAGAGGCGGAGGTTTGCCAGGAGAGCAGCGATTAAAATAACAGGGATGTTGCTGGTGTAGAAGAAGTTGAGAGGCCACTTGACTCCGTGACCACGCACCCTGCCGAAACTAAGAGGGATCTCGACCTTCATAGACTGAGTGTAGACAACTACTAAGAACACAAGAACTGTAGACGCGAGAGCAGCGAGTTTTATAAGAGCTGCGGAGGGATCCCCTTTGGAGAGTACTTGGAAGAGGGAAGGTATCGCTCCGGAGGCTATCTCCGGGTTTTTAGGAGTTGGGAGAGGGTTCAAAGCCCTGACAAAGATTGTCTGGCTTACACCGGCGGCGATGAACAACGATATACCGGAGCCGAAGCCCCACTTGCTGACTACTTCATCCATAAACAGGATTAGAAGGCCTCCGAGTATCAGTTGAAAGATTAGTACGAATGAAGAGATGCCCTGAGCAGGCGGGAGTCCTCCCATGACGACGTAGATAATCGCTTCGAGTACTACAAAGCCTATCGAGAGTATCTTCTGAATACCCTGGAACCTCCTTTTCCCATCAGGCGTGTTGGTGTCGAAATTGACTAATCCGGAGCCGTTGAGTAATTGGAGAACAATAGAAGCCGTTACTATGGGCCCTATACCCAGAGAAATTATGGAGCCCATCTTGGCTCCAAGGATCACTGATAGAAATTCGAATCTTTGAAGAGCTGATTCTCCCAGCCCGTAAAGTGGGATGAGTCCTAGAACAAAGAATATCACAAGTATTATGAGGGTCCACTTGAGTTTCTGCTTGAATCCCAGCCTTTTCTGAGTCGGGCCTTTTACCTCGGGCAGTTTCTCCAAGATGTTGTCTAAAAAAGTCATTATTCAACCCTGAAATTGTTTATCTTTTGAACCTGTTAATTGTTGTCGTCAACCTGTCTTACTCTGTATCAGAGCCGTTTTCAACAGTGACTTCTCCTCCCGCATCTTCAACCTTTTTTACTGCTTTGGACGATGCTTTCTCAACGACTATCTCAAGTTTTTTATTCGGAAATCCGCTTCCAAGCACCTTCTCTATTCCTACCTCGCTCAAGTCTATCTTGTAAACGTCCCCTTTCTTCTCCGCCGCTCCTTCTTCCACGAGCGAGTCAGCAATGTTTGATAAGTGGTCGAGGTTTATAGATTCGTAATCGTCAGGGTTTACAGGTGTGAAACCTTTTTTAGCAGGCTCTTTCCAGTAACTTGGCTTCTTTGCATCTCCTCTCTTGCCACTGCCGGCTCTGCCTCTGCCTCCACGGTTACCGCTTCCTCTTCTGTTCTTCATCGAACCTCCGCCGTGGGTCTTTGAGCCTCGCATCCTGCTTTTCTTCTTTCTCTTCTTACCCATGGTTTCATTCCTCAAATCTTTTTCTAAACTTTTTCAAATCTTACTTTTCGAATCTTATTAAATCATTTTTTTCAACAAGTTATTTATATCTTCTCCTCTGTATCCAGCAGCGCCTCCTTCGGAGTAGAGTGTTTTTATACCTTTCCTCTCAAATCCTCCTCTGGGCGGGTGGAGTCTGAAAAAAGTATCGGTGTCCTTGTCCCCTCTTGCCTCTCTCAACTCTTCAACTACTGAAGGCTCTACCTCTCCGTAGGTCACAAAATCCTTTATTTTTTCCAGCATACCTCTTACCGAATCGTTGTCTCCTAAAAGCACGCATGAGTTCTTCTTCTGAAGTTTCAAGAGTTCGAGAGTTTTCTTTACTCCTGACTTGGCACCTATACTGCTCTTTATCAGAACCACAGCTAATAGATCCTCTGTTTTCTTCTCTGAACCCTTCTCAGAGGTCCCGCTTGAACTCTCTTCTCCTGAACTGTTTTCTCCTGCCATAAAACATCACTTTTTCTTCTTGACTTGCTTCTTGGACTCTTTATCCATAGATCCTTCGACTATATTCATGTTCTCTACGTGCCTGGGCTGTATCCTCATCTCTGAAAGTTTCTTGAGTGCTTCTATGCAGGCCTTTGTAAGGTTTATCTTGTTCTCGGTGTGTCCATAAGACTTGCTCCATACATCTTCTATGCCTGCAAGAGAGAGTATCTTCTGACACTCCTTCTCAACGCACAAGCCTTTACCCTTCGGAGCAGGCATCAGTTTCAGCCGTACCGAACTGCACGAGCCTTCCACAGCAAAAGGTATTGAGTGAGGCTGGGTGCTTCCGTCCTCCCAGGACCCCCATCCTCTTCTTATCTTGAAAATGTTGAGTTTTGCTTTCCTGACGGCTTTGTCTTTTGCAGGAACGGTCTCGCTTCCAGAGCCTATGCCCATCCCTACGTGTCCGTCTCCGTCTCCCACGATTGCGACTGTGGAGAACTTCATCTTGCTACCTTCCTTCGTGGTCTTCTGCGTCTGTCTGAAAACCCTTCTTTGTCCTCCTCCGAACTTTCCCTTTGACTGGCCAGAGCGGATAAGGTCTGAGTCCAGGTTCACGAGTTCATCTACTATCTCGGGTTCCAGTATCGCTTTCCCCGAGTCCAGTATCTCGTCCAGGTCCATTATCTCTCTGTTTTTTACTTTCCTGCCGAGCTCAGTCTTCGGCTTCCAATCCTCATATTCTTCTTGTCTGTTATTCTTCGCCATTGATATCCAACCTTTTTCTTCTCCTTTTTATCTAATCTTTGCTAATCTTTTTCTTTACTTTTTCAAAGTCTTTCTTTACACCTTCTGAAATGTGCTCTCCTGAAATCCTTTCACTGCTCGGGAATACTTTCTCCGAGCACGGAACATCTACCCCTGCGTCAATAACCCCTTTCAGGGCTGAGTAGATTCGTGAACCACAACTGTGGGTGTGCATTCCCATATCCAGTATTGCTTGCTCAATGTCTTTCTTAACCGCTTCCGCACCTGCTTTCAGCCCGATGAGATACGCTCCGGGGAGATTCTTTTTTGAGTTGTCCCAGCCGAGGTCTTTTATATCTTTCCCATCGACAGTCAACAACACTTCGTCTCCTTCCGGATTGTAGTCTACGAACTGGACTATTAATTGAGTGTTTGTCCTTCTTATCACAAGGCGGGTCTCGCCTGATTTCAGAAGAGCGAGGCGTTTTTTATAGTCCGTTCTTCCTTCTCTTTTCCTTCTGAAAGGTATTGTTCTTTTTGAATCGCCCATCTGTATCTTCCTCACTCTTTAACCTTTTTTCTTCTTGTCTTTCTTTTTTCCTTTCTTGGATTTTTTCTTCTTGGATTTTGACTTCTTAGACTTTTTCTTGCTTTTCTTGTCTTTCTTCTTCGACTTCATCTTTCCTGATTTTTTACTCTTGGACTTTGATTTCTTTTTTGACTTCTTCTTCGCTTTCTTCGGTTTTGAATCGCTCTGTTCTTCAAAAGATCCTTCTTCAACAAGGTCGTGGTCTTTCAAGTAGAGTTTTATGTGTCTCACACTCTTGAAAAAACCTCCTTTTGACTTATTGTAGAGGTCCTTGAAGGTCTTCTGAGGGATCACCTCGGAGTCTCTTAATTTCTTCAAAAAACTTCTTTGAGCTCTCACCTTGGACATCCACCTTTCTTTACGGCTGGTTTTGCTGTACTTCTTTCCTTTCTTTCTGCCAGGCCCACTCTGCAGTCCTTTGCTCTTCTGCACTTTTCTCTTCCTGGCTCTGGATCTTGAAACACCTTTCTCCGGCTGTTTCTGGATTACGCCTTCCGAGATCAAGTTTCGTATGTCCGATTTTGTTATGGCTTCTCGTACGTCCTCTATTCTGGAGGGTTCAAATTTGACTCTTTTCTTACTGCAATCCAGGATGTCCGCGGCCAATCTTCTCTGAGTATCGAATTCCATATATTATCACTACCTTTTCTTTGTCAGTACTTTATCTTTAACCTCTTTCTCCTTCTCTTTTTCAGACTTCTCTTCTCCTTCTTTCTGCTCTTTCTCCTCGGATTTCTCTTCTTCTTTTTCCGAGTCCTCTTCGACTTTCTCTTCGAGTTCTTTCTTCTCTTCTTCTTTTTTCTTCTCTTTCTCTTCTTCTTTCTTCTTTCTTTTCTTCTTTCTTTCCTTAAACTTCTGTTGTATCCTACTAATCTTCTCTTCTACGTCATAGTTATGAACTGTTATCTCTCTTTTTTTGACTTCTTTCAGCAGAGAAAGCAGTTTCTTGGCTCCTATGTTAGAGGAGAGAACTGCGCATTCCTCTTCAGCGTCGAGGTTCTCTATTCCCTTCTTGTTCTTTACGAGGACCGGCTGAAGACCGTTCTTGGTCAACCCCCTCGTCTTCTTAGGAGTTCTATAGCCTACCTTTACCTTAGAAGGATAACCTCTCTTCTCCTTTCTGACCTTGTTGTGGTGTCCTTTCTGCTTCCTCCAGTTTTCAGGAGCCTCTTTTTTGTTCATGTAATTCTTAAAACTGGGCATCCTCTTCTTCTCCTCCTCTTTCTTCTCCAGTAAGTCTTCTTTTGAACTCATGATCGCACCTTTTTATCAAATCTTTTTTCCTGCTTTCTCAGTTATGTATATTCCGTCCTGGAATTTTCTTTTGTCAAAGCCGGGTCTTTTTGACCTCTCCTCTATGAGTGAAGCCATCGCACCTGCTCTCTCTTTATTGCACGAGGTTATCGTTATCGTGTCATCCTCTATCTTCACATCCGCTCCTTCCATTATCTTTATCTTCCGAGGAACCTCTTCTCCTATAAAGTTCTTTATCTCGATGTGGTCTCCTTTGACCGAGACGTTCATCGGGAAGTGGCTCGCGCATATCTTCATCTTGTAGGTGTAAGGTTCTACCACTCCTCTTGCAAGGTTCTTCACGTGGGATTTGAAACTGTTTATCATTCTCTTTGATTCTTGACTGTCGTCTTTTGCTGTTAGTACGGCCTTGTCTCCTTCAATAGATACATCTATTCTTCTGGAGATTAAACTTTTCTCCGTACTCCCTTCTGGACCGTCGGCTTTCAAAACACCGTCTTCAAAGGATAGGTCTGCCTTTTTAGGGATCTCCACTTCCTCTCTGAGTTTTTTCTTTGCCATTTTTCAACCTTGTTTTTATTGAATTCTTTTTAGTAACAGTAACTTATCAGCACTCCACCTATACCTTTCTCTCTTGCTTCCTTGTGAGTCATTAAGCCCTGGTTTGTGCTTATGATTATTATTCCGAAATCGAGAGCCGGGAGGAATCTCTTCTCAAACTTCTTCAACTCGTCGTTGGCAATTCTATGCCTCGGCTTCACAGCGCCGGTTTCATTAATCTTTCCTATAAGGGATATCTCTAAAAAGTCCCCTTTGCTGTCTTCTACTTCGTTGAAAGAGCCGATGTATCCTTGATCCTGCATTATCTCCAGTACCTGCTTTATCAGTTTGGAGCTGTTGTAAACAACTACTTCTTTCTCTCCACCTCTCTCAGCGTTCATGACTGAAGAGAGCACGTTTGCCAACGGATCGTTCAGCGACATCTTATATCAGTCTCCTTCTCCATCTTCTTTTCTGTTCTTTTCTGTTTCTGTCCATTATTATCACGCAGTTCAGTTGTATTGTTTAAAGCCGAGTTTCTCGGCGTTGTCTCTGAAGCACTGCCTGCAAAGGTGAAGTCCGTACTTGGAGATGTGTCCTCCGGTTCTTCCGCACTTCCTGCACTTCTTTGTGCTCTTTCCAAACTCCCTTTCCTTAGGAGTGTTATGTTTCAAAAATTTCTCGTGCTTCCCCTCTTTGTCTTCTATCTGTTTCTCGATCTTTTCATGGTTTGACGCAGTCATTTTATCACCTTTATCTTTTCATCTAATCCTCTTTTATTTTAACATTGAACTCTTCCCTTGCAAACTTTATCGCTTCGTCTTTGTCTATCTTGTGTTTTTCAGGAACTTTTTTCTGCCTGAGTTTCCTTTTGCTTATTCTAAAGCCAGGTCTGGAAAGGGTCACGCATACCTGAAGCCCCATTATTCCGATCTCAGGGTCGTACTCTGCCTCTTTGATGTCTATGTACTCTTTTATCCCAAAACTTATGTTGCCTCTTTCGTCAAAGTTCTTTTCTGAAAGTTCGTGGCTCTTGGCGTCTAAGAGGCGTGGCAGTAGTTCATCCACTTCTTCTCCTCTCAAAGTCAACTTGCATCCGATGGGCAGTCCGGACCTGAGCCCCCACGCAGGTATTCTTTTCTGGGTGTGGGTCTTTACAGGTTTTCTCCCCGTGAGGTTTTCTATCAATTTCATTCCTTTCTCAAGCAGGTTCTGGTCTTTACCCGTACCTATGTTCAAAGTGACTTTTTCAACACTTATTTTCCTCATCGGATGTGTTGTCTGCTTTGATGAGGGTTCTCCTTTTTTCTCCTTCGTTTCTGCTTTTTGTTCGGCCATTCTGCATCATCTCTTTGTTACAATTCGGTTTAGCTCTCTCTTAATTTTATCATTGGTTTTTTCTTTCCTACTACGAAAACATTTGTCTTCTCTGATTCGAAAACTGTCTTCTCTGATTTTATCTCGACAAGTTCTTCTTTTATTTTCTTAATCTTTCCTATTTTTCCGCCGTGTTTTCCGTGAAGCACCAACGCTGTCATTCCTTTCTTAAAAGGGAGGTTCTTTTTTATAGAGCCTTTCTTGAAGTCGAAGACCACGGTGTCTCCGGTTTTGTAAGTGTCTTTTTTCACTACTATGTTCCTCCCGGAAGTTGTATTCAGTTGTGTTCTGCCACCTTTCAGAGTAGTTTTGTCCCTTACCTTTACCAGTTCAAGGTTCTTCTCTTTTTTTGGGATTGGGATTGCTGAAAGTTTCTTCTTGTTTAAAACCAGCCGGTAGTTCTCTTCTGTCTTTGGGATGGATAGTACTTGGAGCAGACCCACAGGGTGTTTTTCTTCCTCAACTTCCTTCCCGTTAACAAGGACTTTTTGATTGTTGATTATGTTCTTTACATTCCTCGTTGTTGAGGTTAAGCCGAGCAGTTCTTTCATCACGGTGTCCAAGGAGATAGTTTCATCTATAGTTCTGCCTCCTGGGTTCGGCCGAGTGACAAATTCTATTTCTTTCCTGGCTACAGGCCATGTCTTCGGGGTTGTTATCCTCTTCATGTGGTCTTTTCCCATTATTTCACCTATTCATTTTCTTTTTCGGAATCTTTCTTCTTTGAACTCTTTGAGTTTGATTCCTTCTTTTTTGATTTTTTCTTCTTGGATTTTGACTTCTTAGACTTTTTCTTGTCTTTCTTCTTCGACTTCTTCTTTCCTGATTTTTTACTCTTGGACTTTGATTTCTTTTTTCCTTTCTTGGATTTTTTCTTTTCTGCTTTCTTACTCTTTTTGCTCTTTTTAGACTTTGACTTCTTTTTTGACTTCTTTTTCTTACTTTTCTTACTCTTTGACTTCTTCGACTTTTTATCCTTAGACTCTTTATCTTTGGATTTCTTCTTGTCTTTCTTTTTTCCCTTCTTGGATTTTTTCTTTTTAGACTTCTTATCTTTCTCTTTCTCCTCTGACTTCTTCTTGGACTTTGTTTTACTCTCTTCTCCTTTATCCTTCTTTGACTTTGTCTCTTTTTTTGCTTCTTTCATCTCTTCAACTACTTCTTCATCTTTTACTTCCTCCACACCTTTCTTAATATCTATTTTGTCCGGGAGTTCCGCATCAGGAGGCATAATTCTTGCTTTCACTCCGACAGTTCCTGATCTTAGTTCTGCAACTGCATAGGCTGTTTTCACACCTGACTTTGCCACGTTACCGCACTTCTTCAGATAACCGTCGTAGAACCTCCAGGTTCTGGATCGGGATCCTGGTATCTTTCCGTTAATAAGTATCTCAACACCCAGGGCTCCTGCTTCCATCACGTCCGTCATCGCCCTGTACCCTGTTCCTTTGAACCTCTGAGGCCCGAACCTTTCCAAAGTGTTGGCTATTCTCTCAGAGATTATGCTCGGGTCCAGGTTTGGATTCTCTACTTCTTCTATCTCTACTTCTACTTTCTCCAAGTCGAACTCCTCGTCCATCTGGTTAGTAAGTTTCTGTATGTTGCTTCCTCCTCTACCGACTACTAATCCGGGCTTCGAGGCTGATATGATGATTTTATGTCCGAGAGGAGTTTTTTGAACTTTTATCCCGGATATCCCCGCCCGCGGGAGTTTAGAGTATATGAACTCTTTTATCATAAACTCTCTCATGTTCTGTTCTATAAATTTTCTTTCAATCGCCATTCTTATCTACTTTCCTCCTTTCTTCTTCTCTTTTTTTGAACTCTTTGAGTTTGATTTCTTCTTTTTTGATTTTTTCTTTTTCTTGGACTTTTTCTTGCTTTTCTTGGATTTCTTCTTCGACTTCTTCTCTTTCTTCTTACTTTCTTTGCTTTTCTTGGATTTTTTACTCTTTGATTTTTTCTTGGATTGGGAACTTTTGCTTTTGGTTTTCTTTTTTGACTTCTTCTTGGCTTTCTTCTTACTCTTTTTGCTCTTCTTTGACTTTTTGCTCTTGGACTTTTTCTTCCCGCTTTTTTCCTCCTTTCTTCCCTTAAATCTCTTTGAGTCTCCGGGCTTGACAGAGATTATCTTTAGGTTTGAAGGATGTATTGGAACATCTGCTTTTGAACCGTCCTTTTTCTGTCTTTCAATCCCTTGTATGAACACCTCGAACCTTTCAGTATTGACTCTTTCGACTTTGCCTTCTTCTCCTCTCTGATCTCCTCTGACAACCTCTACTGTGTCTCCTCTTCTCACCCGAGCAGACCTTGTTCCGTACTCCTCTCTCAATTCTTTGCTCAGTTGAACCGAGAGCATGTTTCCTCTGATATGTTTGGGAGCGTTGTATCTATACTTCTTCTGCTTTGAGGGGTTCTTGCTCTTCTTCCACTTTTTCGAAAACTCTTTCACAATATCACTTCTTTTTTTCTGCGTTCTCTCTTATACTATTATGTTGGCTGCTTTGGCTACTCCGGGCCATCTTTCGCACGCCTCTTTTGCTATTGGTCCTTTGAAAATCGTTCCTTTGGGATTGCCTGCTTCGTCTTTCAAAACTACTGCGGAGTTGTCTTCGAACTTTATTCTTGTACCGTCTGGTCTCCTGTACTCTTTTTTCTGGCGTACTATGACCGCGTACACCACTCTTTTCCTCATGTCGGCTTTTCCTTTGACAACGGATGCCATGACTATGTCTCCGACGCCGGCGGATGGGCTTTTCCCTTTAACAGTTTTATCTCCGAGCACGTTGAATATTTTTAGGACTTTCGCACCGGAGTTGTCGCAGGTTTTAATCTTGGAGCCGGTGGGCAGTGCTTTTGTTATTTTTGACTTCAGCGGTTTCATTATTCTCCCTCTTTATTCTCCTCCATCTTTTTAACGATTACAAAACTCTTGGTCTTTGATATAGGCCTGGTTTCAGCTATCATGACCTTGTCTCCTTCATCTACGTCCACGCATTCTGGGTTGTGAGCTTTTACCACGGTTTTTCTCATCTCGTATCTTTCGAACTTTGGAACAAAGACTTTTCTATCCCATTCAACTGAGGCGGTTTTGGTCATTTCATCGTTGGAGACAGTACCTTTAAAAGTTCTTCCTCTTACTGATATGGTTCCGTGAAAAGGGCAGTTGTCGTCTCCGCAGTCCTTCTCCGGTTTGTCTATGTCCAACTTCATCCCTACTTCTTCTTTCATATTATCACTTCTCTGTTTCTCCTTTCTTTATTCTGTCTTCGATTCTTCTCTTTATCTTCTTTCCTGAAACTGTTGTGTTCCCTATTTTTAGTTTTACTTGGTCTTTGATTATTCTCTTTTTTCCTTCTTCTGTTTTTAACACGAGTGTATTCTTTGTTTCATCTGTTATTTCTCCTTTTTTACCTTCCAGAGTGGGATTCTCTGCTTGTATTATTTCAACTTCTCTGCCGATCAGGTTTTTTCTAATCATCAGAGTTTTCTTCCTCCTTTAAGTTCTACTTTTTCCGGAGGAAAACCGAGTTTCTTCAGTTCACCCTTTGCTTTTCTTAAATGGTTTCCCTGAAGTTCTATCGCTCCGTCTTTCACTGTGCCTCCGCATGCAAATCTGGTCTTTAACTTCTTTGCCAAATCACTCATGTCCACTTCGTTTTCGTCTATGCCTTCTATTATTGTGTATTTTTTTCCAAACCTTCTGCTCTCGCACTTCACTGTTATTTTCTGGCTCTCTTTGGCTATGTCTTGGCAGACACAGAGGTTCTTTGACAGACCGCATTTGTTGCATACATCACTCATTTTCTTTTTATTCACCCCTCATATTCTGTAATGTTTTTATCTTGGCTATGGTCTTTTTTAACTTCCGTATTTTTCCTGATTCCTGCTGGGCTGTTCCTGTAGCGACTTGGGCGTTGAGTTTCACTAATTCAAGATTTATCTCGTCAAGTTTCTTTTCAAGTTCTTTATCCTTGAGTTGTTTTAGTTTTCTAAACCTCATTTATCATCACTCTTCTTTTCGGAATCTTTATTCTTTGAACTCTTTGATTTTTTCTTTTTCTTGGACTTTTTCTTGCTTTTCTTGGATTTCTTCTTCGACTTCTTCTCTTTCTTCTTACTTTCTTTGCTTTTCTTGGATTTTTTACTCTTTGATTTTTTCTTGGATTGGGAACTTTTGCTTTTGGATTTCTTTTTTGACTTCTTCTTTGACTTTTTCTTTTCTGCTTTCTTACTCTTTTTGCTCTTTTTAGACTTTGACTTCTTTTTCTTGGTCTTCTTACTCTTTGACTTCTTCGACTTTTTACCCTCAGACTCTTTATCTTTGGATTTCTTCTTGTCTTTCTTATCTTTCTTTTTTCCTTTCTTGGATTTTTTCTTTTTCGACTTCTTATCTTTCTCCTTCTTCTGTTTTCCTTTGGAAGAGTCTGACGAAATCTCGGTGAGTTCGACTTCAAGATGAACTCTCTTTGCCTCTCGACCAAAAAAACGGCCGTACTTTGGACTGCTGGGTCCTTTGTTGGCGATCAGTCTCTTCACATTTAAATTCGTTCCCATGCCTTGGTTGGATGCGTTCGCCTCGGCGGACTCCAACAACTTCAGCAGTTCCTTGGAAACTTTAACAGGGTATCGGCCGGAAGACATACCTCCTTTCTTGTGGCCTGCGCCTTCTGTAAATCTTTTGAAAGGGACTGCTTTTTTCTTCTCTATAACCTTTTCAAGCAGGTCTTTTGCTTCTGACAGAGTTCGTCCTCTTATGAAGTTGCAGAGTTCGACTGCCTTCTTCATACTGACAACCCTGTTCTTGGCTGAGGCTTTCGCAACAGGTCCTTTCTTGACTTTCTGATCCTGTCCAGCCATACTTACTTTCTCACCTCGGCGTCGCTCGCAGAGATTCCGACTCCGGAGTGCTCGACTCTTTTCCTCGTCTGAATAAACTCTCCAAGCCGGTGACTTACCATTTCAGGCTCTATCTCTATCGGGATGAAGTTCTGTCCTGAATAAACCCGAACTTTTTTCCCTATCATCGAAGGAATTATTATCATATCTCGCGCATGGGTTTTCACAGAGTCCTTTTTTTCAAGCTTCTCCAGCAGGCTCTTCTGCTCGTGAGTAAACCCTCTTTTTAATGATCTTCTCTTTTTCGAAGGGAGCAGTTCTGCGAACTCTGAAAGAGACATCTCTTTCAACTCTTCAACTGTTTTTCCCTTGTACTTGAATTCTTCTTTTGCCATTCTGCTTATCCCCTCGTATCTATTATCTTATCTATTATTTTATTATCTGAACTATGTTTATTCCTCGTCGTCCTCCGTCTCTCTACCCTCTTTTCTTCCTGTGTTCTTCGGACTCAACATACCGACTTTTCTACCCGGCGGAGCGTTTTTGGGAGCCGGCCGTGCCTTTGACTTCCGCGATGACCTCTTTGTTCCGAAAGGGTGTGCTACGGCGTTCATTGAAGCACCAGAGACCTTCGGCCAGTACTTGTGCTTGGACCTCATCGCTTTGTACTTCTTTCCTGCCTTGAGGAATGGCTTCTCCTTTCTGCCTCCTCCAGCAGCTCTTCCCAGCATCGCTCTGCAGTTAGAGTCCAAAAGTTTCTTCTTTTTCGAACTGAACTGAACTACGACTCCGTCGTCTGTCTTGGAAAAGACCTTTGCTGAGACTCCTGAACTCCTTGCAAACTTTCCTCCGTCTCCCGGAACGGATTCTATGTTGAAAATTTCTGTTCCTTCAGGGATGTTTTTCAGTCTGTGCACGTCGCCTCTTCTCATCTCATCTTTCTCTCTGAAACTCAACTTGTCCTTGACCTTTATACCTTCCGGGGCTATTAAAAAGCCCGTTTCTGAAGTGTCGTATCTGACCTTTGCCAGAGGCGCCGTGTGGTTTGGAGAGTTTACTATGTCCAAGACCTCCGCCTCTTCGACTTCAGAGATCATCTTTGACGAGCCCTTGCTTCTAAAGGAAGGGAATCTGAATACTGAACCTCCTTTTCCTCTCCTCTGCTGTATCAGTCTTTTTCCCATATTATCACCGTTTCCAACTTGTTTTTTGTTTTTTCATTCTTTCTGATTCTTTTTTACGTGTAGTATCACATTAACTCCAGTTTCGTGGCAATGTCTATTGCAGGAGTCTTATCTGAAAACTTGACGTAAGCTCTCTTTAAACCATCCATTCCGATGTTCGTATTTACTTTCTCAACTTCCGCATCGAACATGTTTTCTATCGCCTCTTTTACCTCGGGTTTCTCCGCGTCCATCTCGACAGCAAATATTATTTTGTTCTCGGACTCTATCTGCCTTATGCTTTTCTCCGTTGAGAGCGCGTATTTTATTACCATTCTCTTCTTCCTACGTGAACAACTCTTCTTTTTTCAATCTCTCTATCGCTGACTTGGTGTATACTGTGACTCTGCCTACGTGTCCTCCAGGAGCCAGTGTTTTGGCGTTCAACTCGTCTACAACCGTGTAGTCCACGCCCGGCAGGTTTGAAGCGGCTCGTTCCAAAGGACAGTTTTGTGAACTTACTAAGAGGAGAGATTTTTTTCGCTTGTATTTCCTCCCTCTTGATTTTCCTTTACCGGACCTGACTTTCTTCTTCTTTCCACGAGCAAGGTCTTTTTCAAACCCAAGTCTTTTCAGGGTCTGGAACAACTCCTTGGTCTTCGTCAGGTTCTCTATGGAATCTTCTACTACGAATGGATAGTTCTTTCCTACTACGTGTCCTCTCTCTTCCACTAAGTCTTTGTTCAATGTTGCAGCCATCGCCGACCTTATGGCTTTTCTTCTCTCTTTCTTGTTGATTTTTTTGTCAGTCTTCTTCTCAGCTTTCGGAGGGTGGGCTCTTCTTCCTCCGACTGTTCCGGGCGACTCTGCTCCTTCCCAGTTTAGACGCATGCCACGCCCGCTAAGTATCTTTCTGGGAACTCTGCTTATTCCAAACCCGTAACTCCCTCTGTAATCTCTTCTTTTTCGGGAGAGGTCTGCAGAGTGTTTCTTTCCAGCTCTCTCGTCCGCGCCGGAGGGTTGTTCTTCGTGGCTCTGAACTGCGTGGACCGCTCTTACTACCAGGTCTTTCCTCACGGGCTCTTCGAACTGCTTCGGTGCTGTAACACTGCTACTCTTTTCATTTTCCAGGTTGAGCACTTCCAGTTTCATAAAAATCACGTGTTCTCTTTTTTCATCTTCCCTGCTGGGAGTTCTTATCTATGTTCTTTACCGTAGGGGCTTCTTTCTCTTTCTTCTTTCTGACTGGTTTTGTGAAGAGTGACATTCTTTTTTTAGGACCCGGCACTGAGCCTTTTACAATAACATAGTTGCTCTTTACCAGGCCGTACTTCATAAAGCCTCCTTCCGGGTTGACGTTTTCCGGCTCTGCCCCCGACTGTATTATCAGGTTGTTGTGTTGGATTCTCTGATGGTATCCTCTCTGTCCTGCGTGAGGCACCCGGTGCTGCCAGTGCTGGTTGCCTTTCCACGCGCCGAGAGAACCAGGTCTTCTTCTTCCCTTCTCTGACTTGTGCGGCTTTAGTGAGATTCCGAATCTTTTCACAGGACCTTCTGTTCCTTTACCTTTTGTCACCGCTCTTATGTCGACTTGGTCTCCTTTTTTGAAAACGACGTTGAAAGGTACATCTTTCTTCAGGTTCTCCTTTATGAACTCCAGTTTCTCCTCTTTTGTACCTCCAAGTCCTGCTTCGAAGAGTTGGGGTTTCTTCCTGCCTATGCTTGTTCTGTGAGGCTGAGTGTATATCGTAACTCTTATTTCATCGTACTCTTCCAGGTTAATCTTTTCTAAGAAATCAGGGTTGGTGTTCTGAACGTTGTATTTTTTGAGAAGTTGAGGGGTTGTAGCGAGCGGTGTCTCATCGACGAGTTTCAGCCCGTACTCATTTTTTTTGTAAAGACGTATTGAATGGATCTTAACAGGCGGGCATTCAAGAATTGTTGCTCCGAACTCTATGATGTCGCCCTTTGTCGGCGAGTGTTTGCCGGCGTCGACCCCTGTAATAGAGGTCATTCCTGCCTTGTAGCAGGGGAAGCAGAGCATTCCTTTCTTGTTGCTTTCGGGCCAGTTTCTGACTCTTGGCCGGGGTTTTTTAGACCTTTTTCTAGGCCAAACCCCCATGCTTCCGCTCCTTGGTTTTGTTTCCTTGGGCATTTTCTATTCCTCGCAAATCTCTCTTTTAGTTATCGACCTGTTGGATAGTATTCCATCAGTAGAACTCTTTTCAAGAGTTCAGGTACTGATTAGCGTCGCATTTTTTTACGACGGTTGGGCCAGGCCTGACCTTGTGGGTCTTGTTCAAAAGACGAGGCTAAAAACCATCTCGTCTTTTCAATCCTTGAAATTCCTCTTCGCAGAGGAATTTTAATTGTGCGAAGTTAGCAAATATTCCATTTGCCGACTTTTCTTCTCGTAGAAGACGAAAAAGACAAACCCTTTATAAAAGTTTTGGAAGCGAAGCTTTCAAAACGTCAGAACGCAAGTGAAGAAAGTTTTGGAAGCGAAGCTTTCAAAACGTCAGAACGCAAGTGAAGAAAGTTTTGGAAGCGAAGCTTTCAAAACGTCAGAACGCCAGTGAAGTAAGTTTTGGGAGCAAGGAGAAAAAGAGCTTCCGAAACGAGAGAACCACAGTGAAAGGAGTTTTAGAATTGGGCAGTGATTAAGCACGTGTTGGTAGAAAGAGGTGAAGAATAGGTAGTTAATGGGTTGCAATAAAGAGTTGGATTAGTAGTAAGCAGAGAATGGTGTTGGTTCAAATGTATAGACTCATCCGAAGCCCAAGATTGCCAGGACGTCTGTGTGTTTGGAGTCGGGACCCAAAAACTTTACCAGTATATATATTATTACTCCGAGGACGACCAGCCCGATCACTATTTTCATCAACAATTGAAAGGTAATACCTTTCTTCCCTCTCATCATCTTTTTCCAAAAAGCCATTCTCCAATCCTCTATCTTCGATGCTCTCCATCTGTGTCTTTTCAATCGGTCTGTGAAGGTCACGGTCTGTTGAAGAAGTTTATGCTGTCTATTATCTTATTCCCTGACTCCGCGTTGTTCATCATTATCGCTATTACAAGCCCGAGTACAACCAGGGCGATGACTATGCCCACAACTACTTTTATAGTCATCCCTTTTTTTCGGCGAAGAACCAGAGGCGCTTCTATCATCTTCTTCCACTCCTTCAACTTTTCTACAGGGTCCAAGCCTTCTAAACCTGTGCTCATCTTCTCTTCTGTTTGCTCTGCTCTCAGTGTTTAAATAAGTTTTGGAATTGCAGGTGAAAAAGAATATAGAGGAAAAAGAAGATTATAGATGTTCAATTCTATAGATGTTATTCTCTCGAACAGAACCAATAAGATTTATAGAAGATTTATAAATCATTATTTTAGTATGTTACTGTGTTTTCTTAACAGTCTGTTTAGCGTAGGACCTCTGACATCCGAGTTTGTTCAGTTCTTTTTCTGAATACTCTACGAGCACTGTTCGGGCGAGCCACTGGTGCTCTGCTTCTGCGTAGTAGCCACTTGCCGCCGCCCAAATGGTTCCACCTGCCATCATTGCACCCCCCACAGCTACGACTACTCCTCCAACGATCCAGCCACCAGGGTTTGAAAGGAGTACCAAACCTCCCGCCCCCGCTACTCCGGCTCCCGGTGCTGCCTCCTTCGTCTTCTTCCACAAATCCTTCATCCTGTCCTTTCCTCTGATATGGACGTAGATAACTGCATAGTCCTTGGAAGTCTTTATGCTCGGGGACTCGAGTTGGTCCAACTTCTCTTCTGAGAACATGTCTCCTTTTTCTACGCCTGAAAGATATTCCAGATATGTTTTGCTTGTATCGCTGGGTAGAGTGTGGGTGCCGAGGTACCTCCCGAAGTTGTCTATGGTCTTCGCCCCATCGCTCTCTCCAGAAGCGCCGGTGTTGAAAGTTATACGACTGCAGACGTGGCAGAAAGCGCCTTGTTTTCCTTGAAAGAGATCATACTCTCCTCTCCCCCACTTGTACCAGCAGTCCGCCATTTTGTCTGCCAGGTGTTTCTTTACCTCATCCTGGTCAGTAGAGGTTATTTGGACTTTCTCAGTGGGGCAGGTTATATCCGTGGATACGTCCCCGCGAGATAATTTAGCGAAGTCTTTGTGGAGTCGGACGGACTCCGCGCAGGTATCGTTGACTGCGGCCTTGGTTTTGCTTCCGACACCCCATAAAAAATATAACAAGACACCCAACGCTATAAGTACAGCGACGATAACTACTACTATCTTTATTGACATCTCCGCTTTTCTGCTCATCTTAAACCTCTCACCAATTGCTCCTTTTTCTTTTCTTCTCTCTTACTTACTTTATTCTCCAGAGCCTCTTTTTTTACTTAGACAACAAGACCCATACTGCATAAAGTATCTGACTTGAACACTATATTGGAGGGGAGCAAGAGAAGTGTCTGAGTGGTTTCTGCAGGGTCGTTATTATCCATGTTATTTCTTACGAAGAGAAGGAGATATTTTTTGTTAGTCTTTATTGGATTATCTCTAAAAGTTGCTTCATTATTTTTAATACTCCCCCCATAAGATTTTATAAATCCGTCTCTACACGACTGGTCCCGATATTTATATTTTTTATTACAAAGTGATTTTTCATTCTCAAAAGTATCTATCTTGGCATTTTCCCCCCCTCTGAGATATTCTCCAAATCCTTCCACCTTGTTAAGGGGAAAATCGTTTGAAAATGTTATCTCATCGCAGACAAAACACAACTGGTTATTATTTCCTATATCCAACGCCTTCTCACCCATAGGGAAGAACAGATTTTTTCCTTCAAGCATCTGCCACCAGCAGTTTTTCATCTCGTTGTAGAGGGTTTTATGAACGGCTTTTCTAACCTCTTTTTTCTTGTCATCTGCGGGATCCTCCGACATCTCTATATCCTCTATCCCCGAAGTACACTTGTTCTTCTGAATCTCTCCGTTTTCAAACCGTAAGAAATAGCGGGGGCAGTTCAGTTTAATAGGGGTGTTGTAGTTGAAAGCGAGCTTGTCTATATTAGTTATTGACTGGTCTTGGTAACTCATCCGGCACTGCTGTAACCCGGCGCAGACAGATGCTTTTTGAGCAAACTTGTAATATATCGGGAAAGCTACCAGGCCTCCTGCTATAAGAATTAAGATTACAGAGACAATAGCGCCTATCGATATACCTGCCTTTCTGCTCCGCTTGGCTTTCAAAACTTTTCCCATAATCTCTGCCTTATGCTTTTTTACGAGTTTTTTACAATTCTCTATTAAGGTTCTATGACAACACTCCGAGCACTTTTGCGAAGATTGCTACGAGGATTAGTATGCCTACAGCTATAGCTATCAACACCGCTATGGTTTTAAAAGTTCCTTTCCTGCTCTTCATTCCCATCCTGCTCTTTCTACCTACGTTTCTGAAACCCTGCTCTGTTGTACTTTGTTATCTTCTATAATCCTATATTAATTTATTATTATTTATAAGTTTGGTTTTCTGTTCTTTAAAACTCTCTGCTCGTCTATATTTACTGTACCTGTTCACTTACATATGAAAAGTCGTATCTCGGCGTCTCGCGGATCTGGGGTGAGGGGTATTGGCTGAGATGTTATTTTGAACCTCTCGTCCTCCTCCGTACAGTTCTTGTTCTTGAATTTTATATCTGTCTCTTTTATCCTTAGGTTGTAAGGTACCTGCCACTTGTCCAGCGTCCTGTTCAAAACGGTGTCTATTTCGTCTTCGAGATAATTGCAGTATGTTCTGCCAGAGCAGGTGCCCACTGACCCGGACGCGCAGTGGTAGATCAATCTGCTTGTTTCCAGCCCACAGGTCGTCTCAGTGTTATGGAGTGCTATGACAAAATTTGTGCTCAGCTGGTTGGAACTGAACACTTTTTTCTTTGAAGGTTGCTCGGTTGTTGTCGTCAGGATAAGGTAAAACATTAAGCCTAGAGACATCATTATTATGATAACTACTAACCCTATCATCTCCATCTGTGCTTTTCTCTGTTTCTTCATCATCATGAACATCTCTTTAAAGCGCTCTTTCTTATTCAAATATTTTTCAAACACTGTTTCTGTTCTACGGCGTGGTTCTCGTCAGCACCAAGACCCCTAACGTGTTGCGATCGTCTTTGGGGTCGTAAACTACTACAGGGATTCTTTCAACTTGTCGAGACGTGTACTCGTCGAGTGTGGCGTTGTAAAGGGTTATGTTTCTCTGCTCGGGGTAAACTTCTTTTAATTCTATCTTTGAGTTGCCGAACAAGTCAAGGTAGTAGTTGAATACGAAAGAGTTCATTTTGTCCTCGGAATTGAAGGCTTCAGAGATTTTTTCGGAGAGAATCTCTGCCTTGTACAAGTCTACGCATCCTTCGTCGATCACCTGGGCCGTGCTGCAACTCAGTTCTGGGAGGGAGAGCACAAGTTTTGCAAGGGATATAAACTCTACTTCGGACGCTCTTTTTCCTGCCTCTTTTATGCTTGACCCCTTTACCTTGCCGTAGAACATGAGGGAGAGTGCGAGCAGGAACATTATTATCAGTACTACTGTTATTGTCTCCCCCATCTGCACCTGTCCTTTTCTCCTTCTTCTTGACACTTTCATCTTTCACACCTTCTCTTTTTTGTTGCGACGCAACGGGTTCTCTCTGCTCTGTTCAGCCTTTTTTTGGGCGAGGTTAGTATATCAGAGGGCATCCCTTGCTTCTCTGCAGGTCCTGGTTGTTCTCTTTTAACTCCGGAATCTCAGCCTCTACGGTTTCAAAAAAACTTTCCGACATCCCTACACTTTCAAGCATCTTGTTGAGTGAGTCTTGTATAACTATGTATATCGAGACGCAGTTTCGAGGCGAGTTCTCCTCGAGTCTTTCCACCCTGGTTATTGATATCTCCAGCATCAGTTTCAGTTTTGAGAGGGCTTTCTGCATGTTGCATTCGTAGGTTTCGGCTGAGCCGGAGAGCACCGTGGCTCTTAACAAGTCTTCTCCGTAGTAGTACGAGGTGTTTCTTTCGGAAAACTCTCCTCTTGAATAAGAGTAGTATGTTACTTCTCCTCTCTTCATAACCTCGTTTCCCGAAGGCACTATATTTATAGCTGATACTTTGTTGCCCCTAACGTTGTTCAAATATCCGCTTGGTTCTTTATCAAAGAGTATGAATCGGTGGTTCTCGTAGTTTTCAAGTTTATTTAAATCATTTATAGAGTCGTGAGTTTTTATTAGAGAGCCATTGGGTAGTAACTCCTTCACTTTCGAAGTCTGAGTGTTTTGGTTTATGAAGTGGTACATTGTGTTTCCGTTGGTGATGTAGATGAGAGGTGTTGTTCTGAAAGGGAGACGCCAGTCTCTCGTGAGGGTTATGAGTTTCGTGCCGGTTAACTTTTCTTCTGAGAAGGTTATATAGTTTTTCATATCTATAGACACTGGCGAGTCCCCGACCGTCATTGTACTTATGTTGCCTTCGCAGACGAACTTTATGGGGACTTCCGGCGTCTTTACTTCTTTCCAGGTGTTTCTGTTGGTGAAAGAGTCTTTGAATACTGCTTCGATGTCGGAGCCGATTTTCATGTGTAGTTCTTGTGTAGAAGAGGTTATCTGTTGTCTTATGAAGTATACGGCAAGTATCAGTATTACAAATCCTGCTACGAGTATGAATATCCAGTTGAACATGTTCTGGACTTGACCTTTTTTAGAAAACCTTCTCTTCTTCGGATGTTTTTTTCCTGCCATGCAGTATCTTACACCAACCAGAGTTTAAAAAGGTTATGAGTTCTACTCACAACTTGTGAACGCAAGTGAATTAAATTATGAGTTATACAAAGGATTTGAGAACTGTATTTCTCCCTTACCCCTCTCTCACTCTTCTGCTTCAAAGACCGCCAGTGTTTCGTAAACCGGGCCTTTCCTCGTGAGTTTACTTGCTACCAGGTTGAAAGAGTTTACTTCGAAGGAGAACTCATCTATGTTAAGGTCATCGAGGAACTCCTTTAAGTTTCTGAAAGCAGATTTTTTCTTC
>CAYSOY010000003.1:16732-47454 GCA_964432865.1 uncultured Methanosarcinales archaeon | reverse complement strand
ATCAGAGACCTGTCCTCTTTCGAAATCTCCTCTTTCGGCTTGAGTATCACACGAGTACCGCCACTAAGATCGAGCCCTTTCTGTATGTTGCTTGTTGGGGCGGGGTAGAGTTTCAACCCGACGTCCTCTCTGCCGGTTAACTCTCTCTTTGTCTTGTTCTTCACTACTTCTCTGGTGATGTTGACCTTCTGCCCTGTCTCGTTGGTTACTTCTCTGGTGACGTTCTTCTTGTAGGTCTCGTTGAGGACCGTGATGTTGTAGTCCGGCTGAACTTTCAACATGTAGAGTTCCTTGTTGCTCTTGACCGTGAACGACTGGTTTATGCCGAACTTGTCCGTTATATCGTAGAAATCTTTTTTGGTCTCCACGGGCTGGTTGTTTACTGAGAGTATTACTTCTCTACTTCTCGGCTTGTCGTCCGGCTCGGGCCCTTGTATTCCTGCTTTCTCCGCTGCGCTGTCCTTCACCACGCTCCTTACCGCGAGTCCTTCAGCCCACGGGTTGGGGTTGATTGCGACTATGGAGAGTAACAGAGCTACTATTAACAACAGTATCTTCCAGTTCGTAAACGCCTTTTTTGCCAGGTGTTTCCACTCCATCTTGTGCCTCGCCTTTTGTTGTTCTAACTTTCTGTTTACTTTCTAATTATTATTAATTATAATATTATTCTCTTTAATGGTACTCTTCCTTACCTTCTGCGTACCATCTCAGGATTCCAACGTTCTGTATCCAGGTGTTTATCATGTCAACAAGCAGTCCTATGAATATTATTATCATTATCTGAGTTATCACTTCTGATTGAGAGACTACGATACCTATAGTTATAGCAGCCAAGGTGGTGCCGTTCATGGTCAGCCCTGTCTTCATAGCGTCCAAGACCCTGTCGTAAATAGTTCCCTCTTTCCTCCTCAGAACCTTGGTTGTCAAGAGTATGTCTGTGTCAACAGAGTAGCCTATAAGCATCAGAAACGCTGCTATTCCGGAAGTGCCGACCTCCATTCCTATCACGTTGACAATAGCCATCGTGACCACTATATCTGAGAACGCAGCGAGTATCACGGCTATACTGGGCGCGAATGTCCTGAAGTAGAGGAATACCATTCCTCCCATGAAGATGAAGGCGAAGATTAGGGCTTTTATTGTCTGCTGGAAGAACGATCTTCCCAGGGAAGGACCGATTGTTTCCACGCTGTAGTCCTCTAAACCTCCTTCTATTTTTGACTCCAACGAGGAGACGACGTCGTTCTCTAACTCGCTCAACTCGCTCATGTCCTCAACGTCGCCGGGGACCTCTACAAGAATAGCTTTCTGAACTCCGAGTTCTGAGAGCTCCCTCACTTTTATTCCTTGCTTCACCTCTTGGTTAAGATAGCCTTCAGTTTCGGGGAGAGAGACAGGTTCTTCCACGGGAACGGTTATAGTTATCCCTCCTTGGAGAGATATTCCCTTGTTAATAACCGCCCCGGTGGTAACGTAGTTGTATCCGAGAAACCCTATCGCGAGCAGTAGTAGGAGAAAGGGTATTATCATGAGTTCTTTGTAGTATTTGTAATAGAAACTTTTCTTAGAGTCCTTCTTCTTTTCTCCACCTGAGTCGCTGTCGTCTTCTTCTTCCTCTTTTTCAACGCTCTTCCCCTTCCTTCTGGCTTCCAGCCTCTCCTTCCTGCTCGCCATAGGAGTTGAGGTTACGAAGTATTTTATAAAATTTATGGAAAAGAATAAGTGAATAAGTTGAGAGAGAAAGTTTGTGAGGGACAGAAAAATATTTAAAAATTCTAAAGCACACTCTGTTCTGTGACTGTTATGGAACTTGGTGAAAGAAGAGGTAATAAAGACAAGGGGTATTACGACAGTATATCCTCTGGGTATAGAGAACTCTACAGAGCAGAGCAGGTCAGGAAACTGATGAAGGTACTGGACCGCCTCGCCATAGCCAGTGAGGACAGAGTCCTGGACGTCGGATGTGGAGACGGCTACACCTCGAAGTACATAGACTGCGACTACACAGGCCTGGAGCCAAGCCGAGAACTCATAGAAAAAGCCCCTGAGGAGAGAAGAAAGAACATAAAAAAAGGAACAAGCGAAAATATGCCTTTCTCAAAGAACACTTTCGATGTAGTCCTTTCTATCACCGCTGTTCAGAACTTCAACAATATAAGGAAAGGTGTTGAAGAGATGAGAAGAGTGGGGAAGGAGAGGTTCGGTATCACAGTTCTGAAAAAGAGTCGTAGAAGAGAGAGGATGAAGAGAGTTGTAGAAGAGGTTATAGGTGTGGAAGAAGTTGTAGATGGAGAAAAGGATATTATTCTATTAAAACATTGAACTATTAGACATTATTTATTGATTATTTTATTTATGATTAATTTATTGTTTTTATTGTTTATTAATTAATTGATTAGATTTATTCTTATTCTTCTTCAAGGATTGTACCGTAGCCTATCAGTCTGAACCTCGTCCCTATCTTCCTGCTTATAGTGACTCTGTCATCCGGGTCGGCTGATATTGGATTCTTCAACTCACACTTGACCCTTTCCTTGCTGAGTTCCTTCACTACCCCTGTGGTGGCTTCTCCGTTGACGTTCAGCATCAAAAGTTCATCTTTCACAAGAGGGTTTACTTCTTTAGAGCCTGTCACTCCGACAACTCGGTCAAGCAGAGTAGGGTTTATCCAGAGGTCGTACCATATCCTCGGCAACTCGTCGGGATGCCCTACCAAGTTTCCTGATAGAGAGTCTGAGTTCGTCAGGGATGGATCGAGAGAGGTCATCACCGCCAGACTCCCGCCGGGTCCCGCTTTTTCTACTGACTCTCCGCCGGTTTGAATGTTTGTAATCTCTGTTTCTATGGGCTTCGCTCTTATTTGATTTGCTTCTTCAACTATCCTCCCCGGCCTTATCTCTATCGTATCTCCTTTTTTCAAAACACCTTTTTTTATAGTCCCTCCGAGCACTCCTCCTCTCAGTTCAGACGGGGGAGAGCCGGGTTTGTTGATGTCAAAACTCCTCGCTGCCAGCAAGAGAGGTTTCTCCTCTTCATCTCTTTCAGGAGTAGGTATTCTCTCCTCTATCGCTTCTATCAGGTAAGAGATGTTTATTCCTCTTACCGCGCACATTGGGATTACAGGAGCGTCTTCGTACTCGGTCTCTGAGAGAAACTCTTTTATCTGCTCGTAGTTCCTTCTGGCTTTCTCTTCGCTCACAAGGTCTATCTTGTTCTGCACCACGACGAGGTTCTCTATCCCGCTTATCTGCAGAGCCATCAGGTGCTCTTTCGTCTGCGGTTGAGGACACGCCTCGTTCGCACCTATTATAAGTACGGCTCCGTCCATCAACGTGGCTCCGGTAAGCATAGTAGCCATCAGAGATTCGTGGCCAGGCGCATCTACAAAAGATACTTTTCTCAAAGGCTCTGTCTCTACTTCGTGTTCCGAACAGGTCTCTTTTACAGTATAGGCAGATGCACCTTCGCCTTTTGGACATTTTCGGAAAGTAGTATCTGCGTATCCAAGCCGTATTGTTATACCTCTCTTCAACTCTTCAGAATGCGTGTCCGTCCACCTGCCTGAAAGTCGCTCTGTAATAGTAGTTTTTCCGTGGTCTACGTGTCCTATCAGCCCTATGTTGACTTCTGGCTGGACAAGTTTTTTCTCTTTACCGCTGTTATCGCTGTTGTCTTTTTTCTTCTCCTCTCCGCTCTTCTCTTCCTCTTTCTTCTCTTTACCCATCTCTCTACGAAAAAACAGAGTTATTTATAAAAGTTATTGAAATAGTTCATTGTTGAAAAAAAAGAAGGGTATTATTAGATTATTAAGTTAAGTTTATTAAGAAAATAAATGCCTTCACACCTGTGTTGGGGGGTTGGGGGCTAGAAATTTTAGTGTGAAGGCAGAGAAGAATCATAAAAATCCTGCCTTTGAAGCCCAGCAAAAATTAAAAAAATAATAAAAAAGGTGATAGGAGGTCTTGTAGTCACCGAGTCACTATATTTTCAAGGGTCTCTGTCAATCCAGTAAGACCTCCTTATACCGTAACTTCACAGTCTTCTAAGTCAGTCAGGAAGGCGACCTGCCTTGCCTGCTTCCCCTCATCACTACACTGCTACTTTACTTCACTATCTCTATGCCGAGTTCGTCAGAGAGTTGCTGTCTCTGGTTCTCTCTCTGCTCTTCGGTCATCTGGCCGAGTATCCAAGGGCTGTTGACACCTGTTATTATAGTCATAACCGTCATTTTACCCTCCATCTCGTCTTCAACTCGGGCTCCCCAGATGATGTTAGCGTTCTCATCCATGCTGGAGGTCACAAGGTCTCCTGCTCTGCTTATCTCGTCAAGAGTCATGTCTTGTCCTCCGGCTATGTGGATTATTGCGCCTGTTGCTCCCTCATAACTTATGTCCAGAAGAGGGTTGCTTAGTGCTCCCTGCACTGCTTCTTCCACTCTGCTGTTGGTGTCCGAAGCACCTACGCCGATCGCTGCAACCCCGCCGTCTGACATTATTGCCTCTACGTCTGCGTAGTCCAGGTTTACCAAACTCGGGATGGCTATTGTCTCTACAATCCCTTTAATCATTGTAGCGATGAGTTCGTTCGCTACTGCGAATGCTTGCTGTACAGGTAGGTTCCCTGCTATCTGCACGAGACGGTTGTTGTCTATTACTATTACCGTGTCTGCTACCTGTCTCAACTGCTGTAGTCCGAACTCTGCTTTGTCCACTCTTGCTCTTTCGATGTCGAAAGGCATCGTTACTGTGCCTATCACGATTGAGCCCATGTCCTTTGCTGTCTGGGCTATGAACGGTGAGGCGCCTGTTCCTGTTCCTCCTCCCATTCCGGCACATACAAATGCCATGTCGGCTCCTTTCATTACTTGTTTTATCTCTTGACTGCTCTCTTGGGCTGCTTGTGCTCCTTTCTCCGGGAAGCCTCCGCATCCAAGACCGTTGGTTATGTCTTTTCCGATAAGGAATTTTCTATCGGCATCTATCATCTCTAAATGTTGTTTGTCTGTGTTGCAGGCCACGATCTCTGCGCCTTTAATGCCTTTAGTGTAGAGCCAGTTTACCATGTTATTTCCGGCTCCTCCGCAACCAATAACTTTAATATTGGCTTGGCCTATATCGAGATCTTCGCCTGTCTCGTCCTGCTGTTGGTCTACTGCTTTGTCCACTATAAAATCCATTTTGTTCTCCCCTGTCATTTTTATTTTCCCTCACTGTTTTTTATCTTTTTCTTTTTTTTCTCTCGGCTGTATTGGTTGTATAGTACCAGATTCGGTAAGAGGCAGTGTTTTCGGTGTCATTTCTTAGTCGTCTTTGTTTGAACAGAGCTACCGCTATCACAAGTGAAGTAACGGCCACCTATCACCCTGTACTGATACTGCTCTCACCCTTTCTGATGAAATGTACCAACTGCCAAAGCTTAAAACTTATAATCAAAAAGGTACTATTTAAATCTTTTCGTTCTAAAACATATATTTTCTAAAATATAGTTAATAGGGCAACAAGTTTATATAATAGTAAATAATAATAATAATAATAATAATAATAATTATTTTGAGAAGAGAATCTCCTTTTTCTTCGGGTACAGCCCCATGTCGTTCATCTGACGATACTGTACAGGATCAATTATCAGATGGATTATCTTGAAGTCATACTTCTCCTTTATCTCCACGACAATATCTGAAATAGCCGTCTCATCTACCCCCTCACCTATTATAAGTACATTCGCCTTCTCCTTCTCTGCTTCTCCGTGGAGGATGATCTTTTCTATATTCTCCAAGGATTCTATCTTTTTCACAAACTCGTCCAGAGCAGACTCCTTGAAGTCTATCAATCCCTCTAAAAACTTGGTCTCAGAGCCCTCAGAAAGTCTGTAAGCCTTGAACTTCTTCAGTTTAAGCGTCTCCACCACGCCTATCTCCACCAACTTGTTTACTATCCTGTGAGTAGAGGCAAGAGAAACCCTTGTCTTCCTCGAGAGTTCTCGCTGGCTGAACTTTACATCAGGGTTGTTCAGAAATGTTTTAAGTACCTTGAGCATTTTCCTGTCAAACAACTCTTCCAATAATTCCGCCGGCTCCATATATTTACACGTATAGAGGACAGATATATAAACTTTTCGCTTTTGAAACAGTGTTTCATTTTTGAAAACATAAATTTTTTGAGGTTTCAGAGGAGAAGAAGCATACAGAACCACTAAAGAAAAAAGGCAGTATAGACAAAACTATACTGATAGGGCTCCACGAGGGCGAAGAGAAAAACAAGATCATCCAGACTGATTCTTGTACGCCTTCTCAACCATCCGCAGACTGGACGCCTCATCAGAGGCGCGGTCATCCCTCAGCCTCACAAACCTCGGAAAGCGCAGGGCGTAACCAGAATCGTAAGTAGGACTTTTCTGTATCTCTTCAAATTTTACCTCAACCACTACTTCGGGCTTCAACCTGACCTGACGCCCATCCTCTTCAAGAACCAACGGCTCAAGAATCTCAGTAATCTCCTCAAAAGTAATCGCGTCCTCAGACTCCTTACCCTCCTCTTTCTCCTTTATCCCGGTCCCAAACTTACCTACTTCTAAAAAACTGTTCTTCTCATCGACACAAGCCACAGTAAAACTTGTAAGCCAACCAGACCTCTTGCCAGTACCCCACTCAGCCCCGACAATAACCAAGTCAAGAGAATCCATTACTGGCTTCAACTTGACCATGTGACCAACCCTCGAACCGGGCTTATAAACACCTTCCAAGTTCTTAAACATCAAACCCTCATTCCCTGCATCCAAAGACTTCTTGTAAAAACTCTCCGCCTCATCCACAGAAGAGGTCTTCAGAAGTTTAGAACAAAGAATCTTTCTCTCCTCTCCGGAAAGAACAGACTCTAAAAGATCCCTTCTCTTACCAAAAGGTTTCTCAAGCATATCCTCACCATCAAGAAAAACAATATCAAAAACATTTATCTCAACAGGAAGTTCTTCAGCCAACCTATCAATCTCATACTTCCTCTTAATACGCTGGCTCACACTCTGAAACGGCTTATAAACACCTGAATCAGGGTCGTAACCAACAGCTTCTGCATCAAGAACAGCCGACTCTGCGTCAAGAAACTCTTTAACATAATCTACCACTTCAGGAAACTGTTCAGTAACATCTTCCAAACGCCTCGTAAACACATTAACATCTTCTCCGTCCTTATGAATCTGCATCCGAAAACCGTCGTATTTGAACTCAATAGCAGAAGGCCTCCCAGTCCTTTCAAAAGCATCCTCTATATCAGACTCCTTCTGAGCAAGCATAACTCTGACGGGCTTGCCGAGAGTCAACTCCAACTCCTCCAAAGAAGAGACTCCTTTCTTGGCAGCCAGAGCGACCTTTGCAAAATCATTAGTCCTGTCATAACCCTTCTGAACCTTTCTAACTACGCTGTCGTATCTGTCTCTGTCCTCAACCTCAATAGACTTCTCATCAGCGAGGTACGTGTGACCTGTATCGAGAAAAGCCCACGCAATAGAATCCCTAAGAGTTCCTTCTCCAACACCAAGGCGGAGGTCCTCCAGCACGATCCTCACAATGTAATGAACTCCCTCAGGAGAGGCGCTTGACAGCATACTGGATATTATCTTAATCTTTCTATCAACACTGCCCTCCCCCTCCACAGAAGAAAGTTTTTTGACCTTCTTAAAAACATCATTCACTGTCAGTTCCTTACTAAAAAGAGTCTGCTGGGTCGCTTTCTTGCACAACTCCTCAGCTACCTCTCCAAGGTCACCCATCTCCTTCCACTTCTCAATTACCTCATCCTCTGAAAAACCGGTAGAGGAAGAGATTGCTTTAATCATGAGTTTGGAACTTACTCCCAAGTTCTGCTTGTTCCAACGAGGAAATATCCTGCCCTGAACCAGCAGGACTACAACTTCAAGATGACTATCGGAAACCTCCTTCAAGAACTCGCTGATAAAATAGGTCATCTCAAGCCTCTTGGCAGTTGAATCAAGTCTTTTAAACAACTCGACAAGTCTATCAAAAAGCATAACAAGAAAACAAACAAAGGAGTTATATAAAAGTTGTTATGAAAAAGGGTATTTTAGATAGATCGGGGTGTTAAGAAAAAAGAAAAAACAGGAAAAAGATTACGAAACTTCACCAACAAAGTTTATAAATAATGTTCTCTTACAAGAAAAAACATGGGTGTATTTGATAAAGTTCTGAAGGAAGGAGAATCCCTCATAAAAAACGAGCAGGCGCTGGACTACGACTACTTGCCAAAAATCCTGCCGTTCAGAGAGAAAGAACAGAGAAGAATGGCTACGTGCATGAAGCCTCTCTTCAACAACAACAGCGGAAGTAGCATGTTCATACATGGACCCCCCGGCATAGGAAAAACAGCAGCCATCAAACACGTCCTGAAAGAACTCGAGGAAGAAACAGACGAGATATACCCTATCTACGTAAACTGCTGGCACAAGAACACAACTTACAAAGTATTGATGGACATATGCGACCAGATAGACTTCGCATTCACCCAGAACAAGAACTCCTCGGAGTTGATGAACGTCATAGCAAAGATAATCAACAAGAAAAAAGCTGTCTTCGTATTCGACGAAGTGGACAAAGCCGAGGACATAGACTTCCTGTACTTCCTGGCAGAAGACATCCGCAAAAAAAGCATATTTCTCATCACAAACTACAAGGAGTGGCTGGACGACATCGACGAAAGACTAAAATCCCGGCTGGTACCTGAAAGGCTGGAGTTCAAACAGTACAACAAAAAAGAGACAAAGGAGATACTGAAGCAGAGAAGAGACTACGCCTTTGTAAAGAACGTGTGGAAAGAAGAGAGTTTCCAGATAGTAGTGGATAAAACCGCAGAGTTGAAAGACATAAGAACAGGTCTCTTTCTGATGAAAGAGTCTGCAAGACAAGCAGAGAACAGAAGTTCAAAAAAGATAGAGAAGAAAGACGCAAACAACTCCGCAAGTAAACTGGACGAGTTCACAATCAAAGAAGTGGAAGAGTTGGACGAAGACTCGCAGAAGATTCTCAAGATAGTAAGGAACAACTCCGGCAAAAAGATTGGAGACCTCTACGACATATACAAAGATAAAGGAGGGAGCATAAGTTACAAAACTTTCCAGAGAAGAATCTCCTCTCTTGACGAAGGAAAATTTATATCAGTAAAGAAAAAAACAGGTACAGGAGGCAACACCACAATAGTCAACAAGCGACTTACCGACTACTGACTGCTAACAGGATTCCTCCCGACCTTTCTAATATACTCTTCTGTCATCTCCTTCTCGTCCTCGGATAAGAGACCGTGGTCTACCATCACGTTTGCTATTTTCTCAGCGTAGTAGTCGTACCTCTCATCGTTCTGCTCAACTACAACCATCGAAATTACACCTCCTCTCTTTCATGCACTTGTTCAGTCTTTTCTCAGCAAGGGCTTCTGCAGAGAGTTCTTTTATCTGCTGGAAAAACAGTTCTTCAACCATCCCTGCTCTTTCTTCATACTTCATCGTTTACACCTCCGTCGCGTTCTATTCTTCTTTCATTGGCTCTATACAAAAAGATATCATCATTTTTTAAAAGACCTGCGCGTGGTTGTCCAGTGACGGTTTTGACTTGTGCATTCAGTTATCAGAGGAGAAACCAGGCGGAAAAGAAAAACGCAGGAAAAAAGTTAAATTTAAAAAGAAAGAATGCTTACAAAGAAAGCATACAAAATGGGAAGAATACTTAACAAGGACGAGTTTCTGCTGAAACAGGAGAAGTACAAACAGGAGTTAGAAGACAAAGTATTTGTCTATCCAACAGACACAATATACGGACTGGGTTGCAACGCGACAGACAAAGAAGCGGTCAAGAAGATTAGAGGTCTCAAAGAGAGACATAACAGACCTTTCTCAATAATAGCGCCGTCAATAGAGTGGATAAAGGAGAACTGCGTCGTGCCGAAAGAAGCAAAGAAGTGGCTGAAAAAACTCCCCGGGCCTTATACATTAATTCTCAAACTAAAAAAACCTGAAAAGATACCCAAAGTAGTAAACTCCGGTCTGAACACAGTCGGCGTGAGAATACCGAACAACTGGTTCTTTGACTTCGTCAACAAAGCAGAATATCCTGTAGTCACCACCTCGGCCAACAAGATAGGACAGAACCACATGACTTCCATAGACAACCTTCACACAGAGATAAAGAACGAAGTCGACTACATAATCTACGAAGGAGAAATAGAAGGGAAGCCCTCCAAGATAATCAGGTTTGACAAGCCGGAAGTCTCGATAAGGGAGAGATAGAACAACCGCAATAGTTCTGGAATAGTTCAGAGTTAGTGGAGTAAAAGATTACTGATTTTTCAATATGTCTCCAGAGAGAACTCCTCGGTCTCAACCTCTTTATCAGATTCAAACTCGACCTCGTAGTCATCAGAGTCATAAGCCTTGGTGGTATCGGAGTCAGCGTCTGAGTTTTTCTCAGAGTCGTCAAACATTCCAAACAGACCGCTCTCACCACCGCTTTTCTCATCCGAAGAGTCATTTAATAGGTCCTGAGCCTTGCCCCCTTCTTCTGAATCTTTATAGTCTGAACCGGCGTAAGAGGTGCTGGAACTACCAGAATTTCTACCAGTTTTATTCTTCTGAGAGTTAGAGTCGTTATCGTCAAAGATGCCGAAAACACCGCCCGAAGAAGAACCAGAAGACTCAGAAGAAGAGGATTTATTTTGAGAAGAAGAGAAAGACGAACTCTTCTTGAGAGAACTCTGCAGAAGACTTATAACTTTCTCAATCTCCTCGTCCGAGTCCTCAACAGTATCCACTTCGAGTTTTACCATAAAAACAGAAATGTTCTTAAAGATATATAAATGTTGTGCTGGAGAAATCTTGTTAAAAAACTCTTTGATAATTCTCAAATATCTTGTCGGCTACAACCTCTTCTTCCACCTCTTTTATCTCAGCAATCTTCTTTATGCTCTCCTTAACAAAAGAAGGCTCGTTCCGCCTTTTATCCTTGTAAGGGCTCAGGTAAGGAGAGTCTGTTTCTGTAAGTAACCGGGATAAAGGATGATCTCTTATTATATCCTGGAACTGCTGGAGTTTGACAAGGTTTGTTGGAAGACTTATCATCCACTTGTTTTTAATAACTCTCTTTACCAATTCTTTACTCCCGCAGAAGCAGTGCATTACTATTTTATCATGTTTGCAGTTCTCTTCCAAAATATCAACTGCTTCCTCTTCTGCTTTTCTGGAATGGATTATCATCGGGAGTTCTGTCTTGTTCGAGAGTTGCACAATCCTCTTAAACGCTTCAACCATAACCTCTCTTTTATTCTTATCCGACACTTTCTGAAACTCAAGTCCGACTTCGCTTATCGCAGTTATCTCGCTCTGCTTCTTCTCTATAAAACGTAGTTCCTTGGTGAGAGAGCCCAGTCCGTCCTCCACCACCGAAGTAGGGTAGTACCCGAGGGCTGGTTTGACAATACCGTACTCCTCGGCGAGTTCCAAAGTTCTTCTATTAGACTCGGGAGAGGTTCCACAGTTTATAACAGTTTTGAGACCCGCAGATTCTGCTCTCTCCACAACCTCTTTCAGGTCAGAGTCGTACTGTTCCAGGTCCAGATGCGCGTGAACGTCAACCAGTCTCATATCTGAGAGAAAAACCAGGGTTATTAAAAAAACTTGCGGAAGTTCATTGCCTGTTTACTATATCCTAATCTATGTTTAGAACTGTTCCTTCGGGTCCTGGGTTGAGTATTGGCGTCTCTCCGACCTGGTCTTCTTTGTAGAATGTTTCGTGGAGGTGTCCGCATATTACTAAAAGAGGCTGTTTCCCCTCCACCAACTCTTTCAAAGAGTTGTTTCCTACGTGGTAGTTATCCCTTACCTCGTCTACAAGAGTGTCGCCGGGTGGGGCGTGGCTTACAATTACTGTGTGGTCGTCTATCTCGGGGCCGAACTTCATCTTTAACTTGTCAATTCTCTCGTCAAGTCTGGGGTCGTCTGTACCCCCGTAGAAACCGCCTCCGCCAAGCCCTATGAATTTGAAAGAGTTCATCTCCAGCATTCTATTGTGTATAAATTTTATGTTCTCTTTGGAAGAGCATTTCTCCTCTATTACTTCTCTGTCTTCGTGGTTTCCGTGGATCAGAATGACTGTTCTCTTCATCTTGTTCATTCTTTCCAGGACAGAGTCGAGTTCCTCGCCGAAGAAGGTTATATCTCCTGCGCAGATAAAACAATCTATGTCTTCCTCTTCTCCTCTCTTCTCCAATCTCTCAAGAGTAGAGATGTCTCCGTGGACATCTGTAAAAGCTAATAGTTTCATCACAGGAAAAAAAGAAGTGGTTATTTATAAGATTTTTTATAAATTTTATAAAGTTACTAAACCAGGTTAATTATCTACCTTCAGAAGTTTCTCAGCATTCTTACTCAGAACTTTTTCTTGGTCTTTTTTATTAAGACCTGATTTCTTAACTTTCATTATAGAGATTTCTGGGTTGTCATAAGGAGAATCAGACCCCAACAAGACTCTATCAAACCCTTTTTCAAAAAATTGTTTCAATCTCAATGTTCTTCCCCTTATAGAGATGTCAGTATAGACATTTTTTAATTTGGGAGGATCTATTATTAGTTTTGAAGAATCTCCAAGAAAGTGTGCAAGCACGATTTTTAACTTTGGATACTTCTCAGCTACTTTTAGAATATTATCCGGGTCTGAATACTTTGTCAGACATTTAGAATGGAATAAAATAGGTAGTTCTTTTTCCAATACTCTTTCATAAAACCAAAACACATCTTTTTGATAAGGAAAGAATTTTTGAGATTCAGGATGCAACTTGACTCCTTTAAAACCCATACTTAAAAGGTTGTCAAACCTATCTTTAGAAATGCTTGTTGGATTTACTCTAATAAAAGGAATAATTCTTTCTTCTCTTTTGCTTTTTTCTAATATTTTCAGAGATTTATTAATCAATTCATCATCTGGATTGCTGAAAGGAAAAGCAACTGCGTGATCTATACCATATCTTTCTACTTTACTTACTAATTCATTAAAAGTTTGTTCTCCTCCATCAGTATCCTTTCCTATGTGATTATGAAAATCTATCATTATTTTATATCACTTTTTTATTTTTTAATTCTTCTTTTTGGAGAGAATTAACAATTTTTTCCAAGACAGAATAATTTTTGTAATCTGTACATTTTGATAAAGATATTCCAGGACTCGTAATATTTATTTCGCCAAGATAATTGTTTATTATATCTATACCAGCCCAATAAATCTCGTTATCTTTCAAAAAAGGGAGTACTCTTTCTACAATTTCCTTATCTTTTTTAGTAACACAATCTTTTATTATTTTATCATCTTTAGTATAGCCGAACTTAAACTCTTCACCGCCAGGTATCAACCTTGTAGCTTTTTCGTTTATATCATAATTAATAACAGAAACTCTTTTAACGCCTTCTTCTACTTCAGGAATATATTTTTGGGCTACTACTTCATTATTTTCACTATTTTCTTTTCCTTCTACTTGTTGTGAAAAATAATCCCCTATCATCTCTTCATACCCATCTTGAGTTTTAAATCTCTTAACACCTTTACCTCCAAATTGGTCTATAGGTTTAAGAACAATATCTTGGTATTCTTCACAAAAAGATTCTATTTTCTTTTTGTCATCGGAGAATATAGTAGGCGGGATCAAATTAGGAAATTTTTCTAAATAACTTTTTTTGTAATACTTTTTTATCGAAGAAGGCTTGTTTATAAAAAGTCTTTCGTCTTCGTACTTTTCGCATTCTGTTAAAAACTCTTCTTTTATAGGAGGGTTAAATCTATAAAATATTATATCATTATTTTTAACACCTTTTAAATCACCATCAAAAAAGAGTTCTGTTTCGAAATTCTCTTCTTCTAAAAGATTATATAATTGAGTGGTTGCATCAAATTCACCTTGTTCTTCCTCATCCATATAGATTGCTATACTCATACTCATTAAACCGTTCTTACCAACAATTGTCTTCTCAGAAAGAAAAGAAATATTTAAATCTTTTTATTCTTTGTTTTATATGAATATCTTCTTTTTTTAAAAAGTTTTAGAAGATTTTAGATAAATAAATAATGAGTTAAAAGGAAGTAAATTATCTAATTTTATCTTAAACAGTAAATATTTCTTTAATTACTTTTAAAAAGAATATATCTCTACTTTATTAATTTATAAAGAAAAATTATTAAGTTTTTAGAGATTAACTCTTGATTTTTTCTCAGAGATAATAACTTAGAATTGATTCACAACAAAATTTTTAAATTCTCTCTTTTTGATGTTGATTATGAAACCTTATATTAGAACTACGGGATATACTAACGCAGCTGCTGGTCTTTTGGTAATAATAAATCATTTCAAACCAGAGTTTAAGCTTTCAAAGGAGAACGAGTTCAGAATCTGGCACGCATCTGCTAATCTTCCTGTCAGGGCCTGTAGTATTTACGGCTTAGCAGTATTTGCAAAAAAAGAAGGTTTAAGCCCGAAAGTTATAGTGGGAGAAAAAGAGTATGAATATCCTGATTACCGCTTCAAAAAGTATAAGAAAGTTGATATTGATAACGCAAGATTCTCTTCAAAAATGCATGCAAAAAAAGCAGATAAAGAAGGGATATCTATAGAGGAGAGAGATTTTAGAATTGAAGATGTGAAGAAAATCTTGGATGAGGGAAAGATTGTTCTTTTAAGAGTCAATGCAGGGGTGTTGAGAAATTCCAAGAGCACATCAAACTATGTTGTTGTCTTTGACTACGATGAAAATTTTTCTATAATGGATCCTAACCAAGGAGATATTTTGGCAGGAGATGAGCAGCTTTTGAAAGCTTTTAACACTTTGGAGAGCAAGAAGCATAGAGATTCGAGGATGATAGTATTCTAAGAATTTATTGTAAATATTTTAAAGTATTGAAAAAAAAGTAGTTTACATATTTCATCTTATTGAGTAGTAGTCTTCAAGTATTATTTTATCCAAATTTTCCACGTCCTTTACTCGGTATAGCTTCCCTTCTCCTATTTTTGTTATCTGTTCTGCAAGTTCAGCTCCTTCTTCTTCTAAATCTATACCTACTACTGATATTGTCACATCACTGCTTTTTGCCTGAGAAACTGCTTTTATTGTTTCTTCTCTCGGCTCTTCTCCTTTAGTAGGGACAGCGTCTGTAAGCAAGAGTAGGTGCTTGGTCCCTTTGGTTTTCTTAAACATCTCAGTGCTTTTAAGTATGGTTTTTGCAATGTTTGTCTCTCTCTTTGCAGTGGCTGTTACCAGCGTTCTCAGCAGCTTCTTGAAATCTTCTCCAGGCGGTAGTGCTTCCTGCACTTCTGATGTGAATGTTATTAGTCCTATTTTGTTCTTTTCTTCAGTTGCCTTGTAGGCAAGTGCTATTCCTGCTTTCTTGGCTGTTTCTATCTTTTTTCCTCTCATACTCCCGGACGAGTCCAAGGCGTATATTATCGAGATGCTTCCTCTCTCCTCTCTTGTGTGGGCTTTCAGGTCTTCTTTTCTGAGTTTTTTATGTCCCCTTCTCAAAGCAGTTTTTACACTTTTCTTTATCGCAAGGTCTCTGTATCTTTGTTTTTTGTATTCTTCGTATTCTTCTTTTTCTCCGTAGTGAGAAGTTTTTTTGACCTCTTTTTTCCCCAGACCTTTGCTTACGAGGTTGTCCAGTTCTTCAGAGTACATTACCAAAGCAGCCAGTTCTACTCCTTTCTCAGACGGTTTTCCGTCTTTGTCCAGGTAGTCTTCCTTCTTGAGAGAGTCTATTCTCTGTTTTATGTTGCTCTTCATCTCCTCTCGGAACTCGGGTATCTTCAGATTCTTCTTTACATAATCCGGCTCGTAGCCTGTAAGCTCTCTTATCATAGTCTCTCCGTAGAGTTTCTCGGCTGTCTTGTAATTTGTAGTTATTTTCTCAAAGAACATGCTTGGGATGAAAGAGTTTACTGCTTGGTTCATCCCTGCGCTTATCAGTTTTCCTTTCTTCACTTTCTCTTCGGCCAGGGCGGAGTGGAGCAGTTTGTCTCTTTCAGGGCTGGTGGCAAGACTTCCTTCTTTCTCTTCTATCTCCTTCTCGTACTCTCCGTCTTCAGCACTCTCTTTGTCTTCTAAATTTCTCTCTGTTTCAGGGGCCATCACCGCTTAAGTCGTTCTCTTTGCAGAAGTTTTTGAATTTTTTCTTCAGGTACTCATCTACTTTCTCCACGTATTTAAGTGAGGGCTTGAGACTTATTCTGTGGCTCAGAACTGAGACTACTACTTCTTCCAGGTCTTTCAAAGTTACTTCTTCTTTTTCTTTGAGTTCCGCCGTGGCGCAGGCTCTTTCGTAGATTCCTATACTGCCCCGTACAGAGGGTTTCTTCTCTAAGTTTTCATCCTCTCTTAGACTCCTCACGAACTTCACTGAACCTTTGAAGAGTTCCGTGGGGAATTCCGCGCTTGAAGGCTCCGTCTCACCCAGCACTATCCTCTCTTCAGTCTCTTGGTCTTCTGGGAAGGACATGTAGATCATGTCGAATCTGTCGAGGAAGACGTCTGATAGTTGTTCTGTACTGGTGTCTTCAGGGTTCATCGTTGCTATGAGGATAAACTCTGTCTTTAAGTCTATGTCGTAACTTCCTATTGTCACTCTTTTCTCCGCAAGTGCCTGGAGTAGGGCGTTCTGTAGTTTTTCAGAACACCTGTTTATCTCGTCGAAGAAGAGTATGCCGTTGTTTGCCTTGAATATCTTGCCTGGTGTGAATGATTTTATATCTAAAGGTCCGTGTTTCATCGCTTTGACAGGATCTATGTCTCCTATCAGGTCTTCTGCTGTGAGGTCCGGCGAGCCCTGTACTCTTACAAAGAAGTCTTTTCCTTTCGCAGTCTTTGTTTCCGTGGTCTCTCCTCCTCTGCACTTGGGACATACGGGTTTTTCGGGGAGGCAGTTGAATCCGCAGTTGTTTACTTCGAGTTCTGGCATTGTTGAGGCGATTGTTTTTGCCAGTGTTGTTTTTCCTATTCCAGGAGTGCCTACTATTATTGCGTTTCTTTTTGAGAGGAGAGCAGATTTTATCGACCTCTTTACTTCCTCCTGCCCTTTTATCTCTTTTAAAGGGGACTGTTTCAGTTCTTTTCTGAACTCTTGGAATCTTTCCATCTTCTTGCCTGTTATATTCTCTTCCTTTATATACCTAACGCCTTTTTTTCTGAGTTGTATCTCAACAAAAAAAAAAAAAAAATAAATCACTACTAAAAAGACATAAAAAACCAAAAAATTTATAAATAGAAGGATAGTTTTAACTATTAGAAAGTAATTAAAATACGTTTTTGAGAGAATGAGTCAGTTCCAAGGGGTTGGATAATGGCAGGAAGAATAAAAATAGGAGTTTTAATAATAGTCGTCTTCATAGCAGGTGTGCTCGCCAACAACATCTACGCAGAAGTCAAACCCGAAAAGACGCAGTTCACAGAAGAATTTCTAAAAGAACAAGCCTCCCAACTGGCACCGTATAGAAAACCGGTTGAAAAAGTTTCGCCGAAGAACAGAATAAAAGAGAGCCAGATAAAGGTAGATAATAAAAAAATAGTCATAGAAGTAGAAAATGCAAAATGGTCCAGATTCACAGATACCAACAGCATGGACCCGGTAATAGACAAAGGAGCAAACGCCCTACAGATCGTTCCAGAAACTCCAAGAAACATAAAAGAAGGAGATATCGCCTCGTACCAGCCAAAAGGTTCCGAAGAGATAATAATCCATAGTTTAAAAAAGAAAAAAAGAGATGAAGAAGGAGTATACTTTATAATGAAAGGCGACAATAACAAAGAAGAAGACCCTGGAAAAGTAAGATTTGAACAGATAAAAAGAGTCGTCATAGGAGTAATTTACTGAACCAGCAGTCCAAGCAGATCTCAGATATTAAGATAAATGATAAAATGTCCGTTCTACTCTACTCACTACACTCTCCATTACAACTATTTCTTCCTTCGCTTCCCAACTTCCACGTACTTACTCCTGTCGGAACTGTCGGAACCCGCGCTTGAGTCACTGCTTTTCCCAAAACCTCCACTACTATCAGAATTGTTAGAAATCTCTGACACGTGAATGAAATCATCGTCGTCCAAGTCCTCTTCTCGCAGGATGTAATAAGCCATCCAGATAAAAACCGCTATGCCAATAAAAAGGACAAGCACCCAGGAGAGAATTCCAAAAACGCCGGTTGATGATTCACCTGTAGTTGAGTCAGAAGAAAAGTCAGAACCCTGGTCTGAAGTAGAACCATTCGAGGAAGAGTTTACACTGGTTGTAACCTCATCTGACTCATTCCGTTTGCCGGCGACAGTCCCGGTAGTGTTCTCAGTAGTATCGGTAGTGTTGAACGAGGATGTGTTGGAAAGAGAACTCTCCTTTTGAGAAGTATCACCTAAAGCGGTGACTTTGAAAAATGCCTTCTGATACTCTATTTTCTCCAAACTGACATTAACTTCCCCTTCCTCAGAGGAAAGAACCAGTGAACTCCCCACATCAAAATTCAACCGGGTCTTCTTGTACTTCTCGCCTTCGGTGACATTTCTATACTCAATAAAAGCTCTCTCCTTTTCCTTGACTACCTGGGTAATAAACATTTCAAAAACCTTCTGCTCATCCACGACAAGCCTCAAGCGACTTCCCTGACCGACCTCTTCCACACTAAATGAAGTGCCTTCAGAATAATCATTAAAATAGACTGCGTGAATAAACTGTCCTCTCACACCTGTAGAAAGAAACTTGTACTCGTTCCCATCCACGGTAGAGGAATAAGATGCAGAAACAGAAGAGAATAAGACCGCGAATAGAACAGAACATATAAGAACAGTACCTGCTGTGAAAAAAAGCCTTTTCATCACACCTATAAAAAAGGTATCTCATTTAAAAATTTTTTGAAAACCTATGCCCAGGCAGAAATAACAGACTATCTTAATTAATCACTTAATTAATCACACATAGAGTTTTGCCTTCTCCGGGTCGTATCTCCAATCGGAAGGAAGTCTACCTTCCCGAACATAGTACTTCGCCAGCCTCCTAATCTTTGACTCTGTAAGTTGGAGTCCTCTCTTGGCAGTGTTGTCGTTCTTGTTCTCCTCAAGATGATTTCTCAGGTCATCCGCCTTTTTTATAAGCGAGAGGAGGTCTGACGGGATCTCAGGCAGGAGGTCTTTCTCTTCCAAGAGTTCCGTCACGCTCTTGCCGATAACTTTCTTAAGAGAAGGAATACCATAGAGGTCTCTAAGAAGAGTTCCTATCTCAGAAGGGGACTTTCCTTGGTCTGCGAACTTAACAACAAGCATCTCGATCTCTTTATTCTTGTAATTAATCCAAGACGGCTTCTCTAACTCGCTGGGCTTCGTACTGCCAGACTGCCCCTTGCTCCTTGAATGCATTCTTGCCATGAATTTAACCTCTTTAACTGTTCGATATTATCTCATCATTAATAAAGATAAACATAGAATAAACTTCACCTTTATAAATATTTTGTTACAGAAACTTTTCTACAAAAACACTTTTAAACCAATACTCTATCCCCTATTTTTATGAAGAAAGAAGTCCTTGAATGCTACAGGGAGGCGGGCAGAGTGGCGTCCGAGGCTCTGCAGTACGGCAGGAAGATCATAGAGCCCGGTGCCAGAGTGGTAAAAGTTCTTGACAAGATAGAAGAGTACGTGAGAAAGAAAGACTGCGGTCTTGCCTTCCCAGTACAGACCTCAATCAACGAAGTCGCAGCCCACTACTGTCCTGGAGAGGAGAGCGACAGAAAGTTCAAGGAAGACGGCGTAGTAAAACTTGACGTCGGAGTTCATAAAAAAGGTTACATAGCGGACAACGCATTGACAAAAGACCTCTCAGGAGAGAAAGGTGAACTCGTGGAGGCAAGCAGAGAGGCGCTCAACAACGCGGTGGAGATTATAGAGCCGGGAGTAACTTTAAGAAGAATAGGGGAGGAAATAGAGGAAGCAATAAGAAACAAGGGATTTAAGCCCATAGTGAACCTTTCAGGCCACGGACTCAGCAGATACAGCGTCCACACCCCACCTTCAATACCGAACTTTGACAACAAGAAGGAGGAGAAACTTAAAGAAGGAATGGTAATAGCCGTGGAGCCGTTCGCCACCGACGGAGGCGGAAGCATAACCCAGAAAGATAAAACTACTGTGTTCCATCAGAAAAAAGAAGGTAGAGTGAGAGGGAAATTCGCAAGAGAAGTACTGAACATAATAGAGGAGAGAAGAGGACTCCCATTCACAACAAGGTGGATAAGCAGGAAAATAGGCGCCGGTAAGACAAAACTCGCACTAAAGGAACTTGTAAGAGAGGATATTCTGACAGAACATCCTCCTCTTCCCGAGAGTTCAGACGGTCTGGTAAGCCAGGCAGAACACTCTGTGATTCTGACAGAAGAAGGCGGAGAAGTCTATACAAGACCGGAATAGAATATTGGAATAGAAATCTCTGTTACAGATGACATTAGACGTGATATTAGAAGTCGAAACCCGCTCCGAACTCGTCTTTCCTCAGCATGATCTCATAATCGCATTTGGTACAGTTTGTAGTCAGGTAGTGTCTCTCTTCATCGAACAGAGATTTCCATTCTCCTTCGTGAGTCTCTCGACAGTTGGGACACACCTCTTCTACTAATTGCTCCAGTACTAACTGTGACATCACTATCCCCTTGATATGTTCTGTAAACTCTGTAGATATTGAATGAAGAGAAGGGTTTATAAAGTTTATGAAAAAATTCTAAGAGAAGGAGTTTCAGAGAGAAATATTTGGAGTTTCACAACCTTTATTAATAATAACTGTTTCTTACTAATTGGAACTATTGTTTTTGGCGTCTCAAAATTTTTTTATACTGAACAGAAAAAAAACAAGAAGTTTTTGAAAACAGACCACACCAAAATATATTACTTAAAAGTAGTCAGAAAGAGAAACGTTTATAAAGCAGGGGTTTTTTTAGGATACAGAGAAGAGGGGAATAGAGAATGGGAGATGTTATAAAAATAAACACCGAGGACACAGAAGAGAGTGAAGACAAAGAAGAGACAACTATCTTCAATCATTTAAAAAATGAAATATATTCTGTCTTCGGTAAAAAAAAGAATGAGAAGGAGGAAGAAAACAAAGAAGAGATTCAAAACATCTACTCCTCGATAAAAGAGGTTATAGTGAACTATTCTGAAAACGATGAAGACAAGAAAAACAAAGTAGAGATCATAGAAAGGGTTATAGAAAATATCCTGTTACCTTCAAACAGGTTTGACAATAGAAGAACCGGCGGAGGGAAATCAACCCACCCTCTACAGGTAAGCAGAAGAGTGTCAGATATAATAATCGAAGAGGATTACGACAATATCGAAGGATACTACCTGGCACTTTTGGGAATTACCCACGACGCCCCAGAAGACAAGAGAGGGATAATATTCAGAGGATGGAAAGAAGGAGAAGAGGAAATTCCTACAAAAATTAATCTAAATAAATTAAAAAAAAGAGAGAGGGAACAAAGACTGCATAAAAAGGCAGAAGAAGAATCTGAAAAAGAGTTTATAGATAGACTGAAAGATATCTTTGATAAAACCAACATAAGTGAAAAGAAATACAGCCTGGTCAAAGAAACAACCTTTGACCTAATGAAAAAGCACAACGAAGATTACCTCACATACTCAGAAAGAGTCTTCAAGAAACCACCTCAGAAAAATAGAAAACATAAAAAAGGTGTGTGGAGGTCTATTATAAAACTATACGATAGAGAGAGTAACATAACCGACCTCTGCCCTGAAGAAGAGAGGCAGAGCACGGGTGTGATGAATAGAGCCTGCGAAGTGTTAAAAAAAGCCTGGGGTGAAGAAGGAAGAATTGCCTACGAAAACGCAAAAGAAGAGGCATATGGATCAGAGAAACTAAAAAAAATAACAGACGACAACCTTAACGAGTATCATTTAGAAGAAAAAAGCGACTCGGAAGAACCGAAGAAATACGGAAGCGACGCAAGGCTCTACGAAGTCTGGAAAACCCTGATAACCATAAACGCCGCGACAGAAGGAATAATAGAAGACCTTAATAGGAAAGAAGGAGAGGGATGGAAGCAGTACTACGCCCTGGCAGAAAGAGGCATCCAAGACCTCATTGCATCAACAAAAGAAGAGACAAAAAAGATAATCTACAGAAACTTTTTGAAAGAGAGTATCTCCCCGGCAGAAAAGTCTGTTGTTGAAGGAGTAATAGACTCAAACAAGAACAAAATAGAGTCATTGATAGGAGCAGATTATAACCCCAGCAGAGGAAGTTTGGAAGAGGTTCTGAGTAGCGAGATAGAAGAGGAGGAGAGAAAAGCAGGACTGAAAAACATAGTAACACTCTTAGGATACTACACAGGGATAAGCAAGAATTACGTGAAGAAGGTAAACTCGGTAGCAACCAAGCTCTACTCAAAAATCAGAGGAGATCGTTCAAAAGAGATAAGCGGTGAAACAGTACTGAACGGATTGAGGGAGAGATATAACTCACTTCTCGTTCCAAATGTCGACAGGAAAGAAGAAAAAAGTTTCGAAGAAGAGAAAGAGAGGAAGAAGGAGATTGGAAAGAAGTTGAGAGACGACCCTCTTCAACAAACCGCCGACGCCTATGTAATGCTTGAACTTCTCAATAGATACGAAAACAGTCTTGAAGAGGGAGAAGTCTACAGTCTGGAAATCAGAGAAAAAGAGTGTTAAAAAATGAGTCAAGAAGAAGAGAATAGGAGTATAGAAAAAGTATGTGCAGGAAAGATGCTGGCAGACATAGTGCTGACAGCCTTCAAAGAGAATGAGAACCTAAAAAGTATTGTAGAGAGTAAGAGAGACGGCAGGTCCTCCAAGGGAAGCATCGATATTCCAAACAATATGGAAGACATACTCAACGAGTTAGACCTATATGAAGGAGCAAACTTGGAAGAGTTAAGGAATAGGTATGAAGAGAAAATAGAAAAGAACAAGGAGTATAATAAAAGAATTTTCAAGAAAGTCAGGCAAAAACTCCACAAAGGAAAACACTTGGAGTATGAAAAAGAGGATTATAGTTACCCATTGAAATTCTCGAGCCATCAGAGAAAGTTAGAGCATATACGGGAACAAAGGGATCGATACATAAAGTTACTGGAACATGACCCTTTCGGAATAGACGAAGATAACACAAACTATCTGAGAAGAAATATAGAAGACTTCGAACCGACCAGGGTTAAAGAAGAAGAGATAGATGTTGACCTTACCTTTCCGAAGAACGAAGACTTATCACTTGTATACGCTACTATAAAGAACAGCAAAAAAAGAGAGAGCATATGCAGTAAGATGGCGTATAATTTTCTGAAAGAACTGAAAGAACAAGAGTATCAAGTTAAAAATATTGGCAGTCAAGATATAGATATTAAAGACTTTACAGGGATAAGACTGGTATACTCAGCAGAAGAACCGACTAAGGAGAGTATAGAAGAGAAAATGAATTGTACCTTAAACGGGTGTAGAAGCATTGAGGAGATGAATGTGTTGAACATCAAAAATTTTTATAACGAGCAATCTGGCGGAAACAATTGTCAAGAAAGTAATGGACTTAGAAAAAGAGGGGGGTATAGGGGTATCGGTTTAAAAACTTCGCCTAACTATAGCTTGGCAGATGAATACTGCTCAAACAGCATCCACTTCACAGACATATGGACTATAGCAGAGGTGGAGTTCGGTGACAAGAACCACAACAACTATAAACTGATAAGAAAGAATGAGTTAATCGGTGACGACAAAATGGATGACTGGATATACAATATCTGTTACAATATTATAAACACTTTTATTCCGAAAGAAAAAAAACCGGAGGATTGATAAACTATGGGAGAAGAAGAATACGAGAACAATCTTGATGAAGAAGTATATATTATGTTTGCAGAGAAAGACAGTATAGAAATAGGAGAAGATGATGAAAAAGCATATATGAATGCATCTTTTTTAAGAAGACCCATAAAAATAGATAAACCTGAAGATATGAATTTTTTGGAAATGATAATATTAGAGGAAGAATCAGATAATGAAAAAGATGAAGGAGAATACTTTCTAAAAAATTTTGACATAGTATTGACTGGAAAAGAAACAGATACTGAAAAAGTTGAGAACTATCTAAAGAATAAATATTCTGAAATAGGGTGCCCCTCCAATACAGAGATTATAAAAGGTTATGGTTTCAAAGAGTAAGTATGATTATGAAAATATGTAAAATCATAGATAGAAGATATGATTAAGAGTATAAATAAGGGATCTTGGAACATATTTTTGAAAAGATTTATATATCCTTGAATATATTATAGTTTTTAAAGAATTATTCAAAGGTGGTATAGATGGCTGACGAGGATAAAGGATTCAACTTTATGGGTCTGTTCAAGGATATTTTGAAAGAGATTTTCTCTTCGAAACTGAAAGACAAGATTTCAGGGTTGAAAAATGATGTAAAAGACACGGTAGACTACGTCGAGGAGAGAGCCAAGATAATGGCTGAGAACTTCGTGAAGAACACTGTAATATTTGTCTTCATATTCACAGGAGCGATTTTTATCCTCGTGGGGTTGGGGAAGTATCTTTCAAAAACCGTACCCGTACTTAGATACGGGCTGGGATTTGTAGTAGTAGGAGTTCTCCTTCTCATTCTGGGTCTTTTCAGCAAGTGGTTCTCTAATTAAGTACAAAAAGGGTAAAAGAGTATAAAATATAATACAGTCTAAAGTTAAGAATATATAAAAAAAAAATAGAAAAATAAAAATATATCTTTAGTTTTATAGTTCCAAATAGTTTTTATAGAAGATTATGCCGCGATTTCGTCTATATCGTCTTCTTCCATCTCATCTTCATCTACTTTGGTTACATCTTCATCTACTTTGGTTACATTTACGGCTTTAGGTCCTCGGTCGCCTTCTTCTCCGTCAAATTCAACTTCATCGTCTTCCTGGATTCTGATACCTTCTTCAAGTTCAGAATCGTGAACAAAGTAGTCTTGACCGTCTTCGCCTTCTATGAAACCGAAGTTTTTCATTTCGTTAAAAAATTTTACAGTTCCTCTCATGTTTTCACCTCCGTGTTTTCCTAAATGTTTTTTCTACAACAGGCTCACGCCCGCTGATATTAGGGAAAATAACTCTTTCTTTTTAAACCTTCTGATTTTTAGAAGAAATAGTGATTGACTAACGCTTATTCAATGTTTAAACCTCTTACTTATGAACTCAACCTAAAAAAACCACCATCTTTTAACCACTTGAAAATAACGAAATATTTATAAATACTGGTATGTTCCCTACACCTATGAGCAATATAAAAGACCTGTACGATGAAATTGTAGACTCAGAGTATGATGATTATAAAAAGCATTGTGAATATTTGAGAGTAGATTCGAACTCTACTCATAAAAATATTGTATCAATCAATGGGAATATATCAAAATTTGAGGAGATTCTTAGAATTGAAAACCCCGATTCTGACTTCGAAAGAGTTATAGTGGCAAACTCTCCTAATAAAAAACCTGCAATTTTCTATATAGGGGAGGACTATTCCGAAATACAGAACACTTTGAACTCCCTAAAACTTCCCAACCACTCCGCTAATAACATAGGAGATATAGTATTCAAAGAGTTTGAATATTCAATAGAAAATAAAGAAGAGAACGCAGAGGAACAAGAAGAGTATGAAAACAGGTTTTTAAAATATGAAATTGAGTCAGAAAAACTGCCTCAATTACGAACGGTTCTCAACAGACTCGCTCATGTCTACTCAGGAAGAAAGATTGACCAGAACTTCTACGAAACCCTTTCTTAACTCTTTGAAGCTTTCTTGAAGTTGGGTATTTTATTATTTTTAATTTTATAATCAATCTTCTTTTTTTCCTCATCATTATTGTGTATAAAAAAGTATACCCTTTTTTCTCCAAACTTAAATTTACAAATATATGCTCTATACCTATCACCGCCATCGCCATACTTTTTCCAATTACCTTTCTTACTATCTATATCTCTTATTTTATGACGTTTTCTTAAATTTTTTAAGAACTGATTTTCTGCTGTATTGTTAAACTCATTATTTCTTATTTTTTTAATTACCGGCTTATGAAACATATATTCATCTCCAAACCCGGCTTTATCATCTATTAAATAATTTGAAAAAAAGTTATTACCAAAAGCTACGCTTCCACCCAGTTTTAAAAAATCATCTATGCCTGTATTCAACCTTCTTAAACCTTTTAAAAAATTCTTTCGAAACTTTCTACGATAACCTTTAGAAATCTCTCTCCTTTTCTTATCCGACACTGACAAAAGGTCTAGAGCTCTTTCTAATTCTTGACAAATCAAGGAATACCCTTCTTTTAGATCGTTTACAGGTTTATATCTCTCGCATAAGCAGGTATAGAATTCTTCTAAGTTTTTCAAATATTCCTCTAATACTTTTTTAGGGAGATTATCACTACTGCTCGGAGTTGAGATTTCGGCACTAATGATCTTTTTAATCTTATTTATTTTTTTATGATTGGATATATAGTTAAAACCATCACTAAATTCCTCCTGCTCGAAGACACCCTGAAACTTTTCTAATTTTTTAAAAGGCATTATGTTATATTATCAGAACTCTTTTTTATAAATCTATCTATTGCTAAAATTATTCTTCTGTGTCCAGAAGTTCAGATATAACTTCGAGTTGTTCTAAAAGTTTTCTAAAGGAGTTGGTGTCGGTGAGTTCTTTGTTCTTCTCTCCTAAGTTTTGGAAACTCTTAACCTGGTTCAGAAACTTCTTTATTGTCTTTTTATCCCCGGGGTTCTTCTGTAAGTTCTCTATTACTTTTTTAAAGTGTCCTGCTTGACCGCTGACTCTTCCGTTCTCCGACAAGTCTTCTTCCACTCTTTCAACAGCCTCTCTAATGTTTTCTATGACCTCACTTGCTTCATTCTGATTATTTAGTAATCGGTTTGTAGCTTCTTCGACTCTTCTATACTCTCTTATCTCTTTTTTGAATCTCTTAACTGTTTTTACGACGTTCTTCGGCTCTGTCTCTAATCTCTTAGCTGTCTCTTCAACCACGTCGCCTTCAAAACTTTCAATTTCAACCGTCGGCTCTCGATACTTCTGGTTCTTCTTTACCGCTTTTCTGCGTGCTTTCCACTCTTTAAAGAGTCTCTCTGCTTCAGAAGGAATCTTATCGGTTTCGGTGTTCAATAACTCTTCAAGTTCTGCAGTCTGTTCCCTCCTCTCATTTATTATCTTCTTGGCTGCTTCTCCTGCTGTGAACTCTATCCTCACTACTCCGTCTTGTACCTTACTGCTCTTCAGAACCTTGATAACTTCAACCTCTCCTGTCGAATCGAGGTGCGTGCCTCCACAGGCTTCCACGTCAACTCCTGGAATGTTGACCACTCTTATTCTTCTGCCAGGGACCGCGCCCCCTTGGTAGAGTCGGAATCCGTACTTCTCTTCAGCCCGGTTCTTCTTCTGAACAGTTTTCTCCACTTCGATGTCCTCCTCCACTACTTTTTTTGCTTCCTCCTCTATTCTTCTTAACTTCTTATCTGTGAGGCTGTCGAAGTGTGTTATGTCTATTCTTGCTTTCTCTACTTTTTTCGAGGCTCCTGCCTGCCAGACGTGGTCTCCCAAGACTCTGCGGGCTGCTCCGTTTATTATGTGCGTGGCCGTGTGGTGCTGTGTCAACTGCTTTCTTCTCTGAACATCTATTTTTCCTTTAATCTTCTCGCCTTCTTCAAAATCTGGTTTTTCTTCCAAGACATGTATTATCACGCCGTCCTCTTTCGCCACATTCTCCACTGGTGTATCATTTATCGTTCCGACGTCGTGGTCCTGTCCGCCTGAAGTGGGGTAGAAGATTGTTCTGTGCAGAACCACTTTTCTGCCTTCGACCTTCAGAACTTCTCCTGTGAACTCGTCTTTCAGATAGTCGTCGTAGTAGAGTATCTTTGTGTTCCGGTCCACACCGATATCTGTTTTTTTCTCTTCTCTGACTTTCTGCTCGCTCTCTTCCTCGTGTCTCTCCCCTATTAATTTGTAGAAGTTGTCTGGAATGTTTACTTCTACGCCGATATTTTTTTCTTTGCATCTTCTGGGTTTACTCCTTCAGTATCGTATAATTTGACCAATAGATCAGTTATAGTCTTCTCTTCCTCGGGCGAAAGAGATTTTTTGTTCTCAAAAGTTAACCTCTCTACCGCGGTGAGCACTCTCTTCTTTCCTCTTTCTTTCTTCTGGTAGTATTTTCTTTTCTCCGAGTTCAAAATTTTTTTTACATCCCCTATACTTTCCAGCAGTTCTGGAAATATCTCTTTCAGTTCTTCGGCGTGCCACTCCGCCACGTCTTCAATTTTTATATTCCATCCTTGTTTGTCTATGAAACTCTGGGCTCTTCTGAAGATGTTTCTCAGGTTGTAGCCACCACCCGCATTTGAAGGTAGTCCTCCGTCTGCGAGTGCGAAGAGGAGCGAGCGGGAGTGTTCTGCTACCGAGTAGAGCGCTGTCAGAGGATTTATCTTCTTCTTTACTTTTTCAACGGGGACACCCATCTTTTTAGAAACTTTGGACCATGCTCCTTCTATGTCTTCTACTTCGTCCAGGTTTAGGAAAGAGGCATAAGGTGTGTATTCTTGTAGGAATTCTTCGTCGTACTCCACCCCTGTCTTTTCTTTCAGTCTCTCTATTACTTCTGGGAAAGTAGCGTCGTAAATAGTGCCTTCTCCTTGTGAGAACCACGCGTTTCTCTCATGGCCCATTCCCATGTCAAGCACTTTGAGACCTAATTCTTTCTTTCCAGATGAGGTCTGCTCGTACATCATGTAGACCTGGTTTCCGAGTTCCACGCCTCTGCTGAAGAACTCCATACAGGGTCCGAAGTTGCCTCCGCCTGCCCACGCGTCTTCGTGGAAAGTTATCTCTTCTTTTTTCAACTCCAGACCGTCTGTGAGCCATGAGTATATGTCTTTGAAAGCTTCTTTCTGGTTCCATTCTTCCGGCGGGACAAAGGAGTGCTGTCCTATCATCACAAAGCCTGTCATGTGGTTCATAGTGACTCCGACGTTGTCTATGTCGTCGAATCTCAGGCAGAATTGTGGTATTACGAGTTTTTTTGCAGGCGGTTCTACTTCTCCTGATACAACGTAGGGCTGGAAAGCGGCTATGCTTGCTATTGTGTACTCCATTGTAGGGTTCCATCGGGCTACCACGGGGTATCTTTTCACGGCTTTGTATCCTTTATTCTTGAACATCTTTGAGAATTTCTTCCAGACATCTGTGTAACTCATCTTGTTCTTGCAAGGTGGGTTTTTGAAAAAGGTGAATCCTTCAGAGCAGGCGGGGTCTCCACATCTCTTCTGTTCTTTGTTTGGAGTCCAGAACCACGTCCCACAACTACATTTCTTCCTGGAGAATCCTTTCTCTTTAAGAACTTCAGTAGCGTAGTACTTTTCAGGGTTCTGACTTGCTGTCTTTCTAAAGTTCTCTTTTACCTGTTTGTCTGATTTCATCATACACAGATTATTTCAGTCGTATATTAAAAACTTTTCCTAAAAAAATATTTTATTTCAATATAGAAAATAAAGATGTTTTCAAATCAAAACAATCATTCTCAGAAAAGACGGCGTGCTGTAACATTTATAAATAAAAGAGTATTCTCACAAAGAACAGACAAGGGGTTTTTTCAATGAAGAAAGAAGAACTGGCAAAAACGGCAGGTATAGTTATAGCAGTACTTCTCTTAATAGCAGTTGCGGGATGCAGTCAGAAAACAGAAGAGAAGAACAAAGTAACAGAGGAAAAAGACACAAAGAACAGAAACAATACAGCAGACAATAGAACAAGAAAGAAGAGTGAAGAAGAAAGAAGTAGTGAGGAAGAACAAAACCTGGAAGAAAACAGGAAAAAAATTAACAAGTCTAAAGAAAACAACAAAAGCGACGAAGAAGAGAACCAAGATGAAAGAACAGAAGGAGAAGTAGATGAGAGAGTAAAAAAAGTTCTGGACACATATTACGAGAAAGTAGAGAGTTTCTCTTACCTCAAGAACTACGGAGATATCTACGGAGAAGTGTACTACAAGAACAGAGAAGCAAAAATAATCCCTGAAAATCCGTTCAAGATAGAAGAAGGATACGCAGGAACGAACTACATGGACATATACTTCGTGAGTTTCAAAGAGAAAAGGGTAAGGGCGTACTGCAACAAGTTAAACCTGGAAGAAGACGACGAAGAGAGCGTGTGCGACAACCAAGCAGTCACCAACGTCACACTGAACTATGAAGAGTACAAGTTCAAACTGCCGATAGACTTCCTTAAAGAACTCGCAGGAGAAGAACTTAAAGGGGTGACTCCAGGAGGAAGTATCAACAACAGACAGACCACAAAACTTACTTTTAAAACGAGCAGAGGAGAAGAGAGCATCTGGATTGACAACTTCTACAACATACCTTTAAAGTACAGAAAAAAATATGGAGGAGTGAGCAGAGTAGTAGTCTTCGACAGAATAGCGATAAACTCGGTAGAAAAAGATTACATGGAGGAGAAAAGAAGATAGAATGTTTTGTCCAAAATGCGGAGAGGAAGAAGTAATAAAAGTCTTCTGCAGAGACTGTCTGAAGGAAAAAAATCCTCTGCTGAAAGAGTTCAAAAACATTGAGATAAAACTCTGCGCA
>CAYSOY010000003.1:11153-16722 GCA_964432865.1 uncultured Methanosarcinales archaeon | reverse complement strand
GATAAAGAAGAACATAAAAACCTGCCTGAACCTCTCTAAAAGAGCCAAAGACACAACAATGAAACTCCCCGAAATAGAACTGAAACCGGGGAGAAAACTCTCTATAGAAGTAGAACTGACAGTGGAGGGAGAGATAGAAGAGAAAAGATACGAAGAGAGATACGTCCTCCCCGCAAAGATAGAAGTGGCGGAGTGCGAAGAGTGTTCAAAAAAAGATTCAGATTATTACGAAGCGGTCATCCAGACAAAAAACTTCTACAAAGATGCAGAAAATTACTTGAAAAAAGAACTTTCAAAACAGAGAGTTGGGATAAACGAAGAAGTAGAGGTTGAGAGAGGGAAGGATTACTACTTGACAAAAAAACAGAATGTGGAAAAAGTAATCTATTCTATGAAAAAAAAGTTCGGAGCCAGGATCAAGAGGAACAGAACATACTACGGAGAGGATAGACAGACAAGTAAAAAAATTTATCGAGATATATACTTTGTAGAACTCCCTGGCTTCAGAGAAGGAGAGGTTATACTCAAAGAAGAGAGACCTGTAAAAATCCTGGAAGTAAAGAAGAAGATAAAAGGGGTGGACTTAGAGAAGCAGAAAGTAATAATCTTCCAGTACAGAGGAGAGGAGTATAAGAAACTCAGCATAGAAAAAGCGCAGGTCATACAGAAAGAACCAGAGGTCCAAGTCCTCAACCCGGAAACCTATCAAGAAGAGAAGCTGAACAGCCCCCCTAAAGACGTGAAGAAAGGAGAAGAGGTAGAAGTGGTTCAGAACAAAAAAATCTGGGCTGTCAACCCCTAACCCCCAAAAACTATATAAACCCCCTGTTATCCCAAAAAAGATAAAGATGAAGTTTTGTCCGAAATGTGGCTCTTTACTGAAGCCGAAAGAGAAGAAAGGAAAGAAACTACTTGTCTGTAGTTGTGGCTACACTAATAAGAAAGCGAAAATCGAGAGCATGAAGGAAAAAATAAAGCAGGAAGAAGGTATGGACGTCATAGACGAGGACAACGTCTCACTCCCAAAAACAGAAACAGAGTGTCCCGAGTGCGGTCACGAAGAAGCATACTACTGGCTCCAGCAGACAAGAGCCGGAGACGAGCCAGAAACCAAGTTTTTGAAATGTACCGAGTGCAAAAATGTCTGGAGAGAATAGATCAGAAAAGGTAAGAAAGGTTCTCAAATGCAAAAGAATTTCTGTTCATGAAGCCCAGAAGCATAAAAGAGCACATCAAAGACGGAAAGTTGAAAGTATGGGTCAAGCCCAACTCCTCACAGAACAAAATCTTAGGCTATAAAAAAGGCAGAGACGCCTTGGTTGTACGAGTGAGCGCACCGCCGAGCAAGGGAGAAGCCAATAAAGAATTAACAGATTTTCTATCGGAAAAACTCAACAGAAGAGTCGTTATAAAATCCGGCAGTGGAAGTAGAAAGAAACTGCTGGAAGTTTTATAAAAATAGATAACTAAACTTCCTCTGGTAAAAACCGCCACCTTTAGGCAGTAGCTACCGAGGAAGTTTAAGAATCTAAAAAAAGTATTAATGTTCTCTACACCTCTACTATGATTCTTTCTAAAAAAAAATCTTTCATCTATAAGTCTTCGCTCCACCCATATAGAACGGTATTCTCGATCTGATGATAAAATTATTCAGAGTTCACTCAAATCTCTGCCCTTCATACTCTTCCACGGTGTTATCTTGAATATCAATTTCTATATCTGCTTGTTCCAGCATCTTCATAGAGTCTTTGTCTGAGTGGTATCTCTTCTGACATACAACTCTCTCTATTCCGGCGTTGATTATTGCCTTGGTACAGGAGAGGCAGGGGGTCATCTTGCAGTAGAGAGTCGCCTCTTCAGTGGTTATTCCATGCTTGGCTGCCTGTATTATAGCATTCAACTCTGCGTGAGTAGTTCTAACACAATGTTTGCTCACATCGCCATTGTTGTGAATCTTTTTTTTGAACATGTGACCTACCTCATCGCAATCCGGAAGACCTGCAGGAGCTCCTACATAGCCGGTAGTTAGCAGTCTTTTATCTCTTGCCAGAACTGCTCCCATTCTTCCTCTGTCGCAACTGGCTCTCATAGACACAGCCTCCATTATTTTAAAGAAGTATTCGTCCCACGGGAGTCTTTCAAAATCATCTTTGACTTCTTCATCATCGTTCTTGCTCATATTATCCTCCTCCAATAGTTTTCTGTTTATTCTCTTTTTTAACTCTTTAAGGGTTCCATCGTTCTTTATTGTTTTATCTCTCATCTCAAACGTTCTGCTCAACTGCTGTTTCTCTGAATCACTGCTTTCTTCTTTCTCTTCCAGAGCCTTGAATCCTTCGAGTGAGTCGCAGTCTTCGTTTCTTCCCCGGCTCATTGCTCTTTTGAACCTCTCTTCTACCGGCGCGGTTACACCTACTAAAACAAAGTCTTTCTCTTCTCTCAGCCTCTCCACTTCCGCAGGATGCCTTATGGAATCAACTACTACTTTTCTCTCTTCTCTGTCTTTGCTGATTTTTTTTATTTTCTCTGCTGTCAAGTCTGCCAGAACAGACTCTCCACCGTTCTCTCGCAACTCGTTGCCCAGACGTATTAGATTCTCCCTGGAATGTTCCAATCCTCTCTTGTCTGCTTCTTCTCTTATAACATCGCTTAGAGAGTAATACTTGAAACCCTTCTCCTCCAATACCTCGGATACTGCTCCTTTTCCCGCGGCATTCTTGCCTGTAAGACCTATAATCAAGTTATCCCCCATAGTTGTTATTAGGAATATCCTATATTTTATAAATTTTCCTGTAGTAAGTACGGTTTTACTTCTGCGCAGAAGAAGAGATGTGATTGGTGCCCGGATCAAAGAGAATGGTTATTCTTTGAAGACCCGCGAATAGAAGAACTATCGTCGAGAAAAAATGTATTCAAAACGTCTGTAGAGGCAATAGACTATCTAAGATATGATTAATAGAGTTTTAACACTCAACTTTTTGCGTTCCATTCATTGTAAAATTCCTCAAGAAACTCTTCCATATATTCATGTCTCCTCTCTGCTATGCTTCTTCCAGTCTCAGTATTCATTCTATCTTTTAGCAGTAGTAGTTTCTCATAGAAATGATTTATAGTTGTTGATTCGCACATTGCAACTTCTTTTTTATACTCTTCTTTGCTCATATTGAGTTTTGGTTGAATATTGGGATCGTGAATCTTTTTTCCTTTATAACCTCCATAATTGAATGCTCTTGCAATTCCTATCGCGCCTAACGCATCCAATCTGTCTGCATCTTGAACAACATCAAGTTCAGGTGATTCGAACTCTTGAGTATGTTCTTCGCCTTTAAATGAAACATTTGAGATTATATTTTCAACATGTACCACAATCTCTTCTTCAAGATTCAAAGAAGTTAAAAACTCTTTCGCTTTCTGAGAACCAATCTCTTCATCGCCTTTATGAAATTTATAATCTGCTATATCATGAAGTAATGCTCCAAGTTCAATTATAAAATTACTGCCCTCTTCAGTTTGAGCAATACGTTTTGACAAGTTCCAAACACGATAAGCATGCCACCAATCATGACCTCCTTCAACACCTGATAACCTCTTTTTTACAAAATCTTTAGTTTTTTGAATAATCTTTTCTTGATTCATATGATTAAGGAGAACATTCAATTTATATAAATCTGACGATACTAAGTATTGGACTATTCGATTTAGGATTAAAATATGAATCATTTAGGTTTTTCAAAGTTTAGTTGGAGAAGAAAAAGTTAATTTAATCTGATTTTTAGGCTAAAAAAAGTTTAACTATTATAAAATAGTTATACTCTACTATATAAATATTTAAATAATAAATGCCACACACTACTGTAAAAACAAAAGAATGACAGCCAAAGAGGATATGACAAAAAATGTCTCAAATCCCCGAAGTAGAACTCAGGAGTTCGCCGGAAGAACCATACAACGAAGCTATAGCCACAGCAAGACAATGCTACTCCTCAAAAAAGGTAAGTAAAGAAGATGTTAAGAAGAATAAAGAACAGAAGAGTATAAGAGATAACATTGCTGAAAGCGTTTACGACGCAAGACACCACACAATATTTCAACACGCACATTACACTTTCCACTTCTCAAATATTTCCCGGCAGTTCGTATGGAGTTTTCTACACAGCCATCCTTTCTACAACACAGAACAGCAGAGCCAGAGATACGTACGGATGGGAGAAGAGAAGAACTTAGAAGAGATGTTTAGAATTCCTGAATTTAAAAAAGAGAGTTCAGACAGAATATATAGAGAGACAATAGAACACCAGTTAGAATCATATAACGAACTAATAGAAGAATTAGAACCTATTGCAGAAGAGAAGATAAAAGAGAGGTTCCCTTCAAAGTCAGAAAAGGAAACAGATAAAATGAAAGAGAAGAAAGCCCAAGAGATAGCAAGATATGTTCTTCCAGTATCCACCTTCACAAAGATGTACCATACAGTCTCAGCTCTTACACTTTTCCGCTACAACAGACTCTCAGAACAGTTGGACGTTCCCGAAGAACAGAGAGAGGTAATCGACCAGATGGTAGACCACGTTAAGAAAGGCGATCCGAACTGGAAGAAGATCATGGAAGATCCTATACCTTTAGAAGAGACTCTGGAACACAAGGTTCTTAACAGAATAAGCAAGGACGGAAAAAAGAGAGTTGGTGAGAAAGAGGCTATGAAGTTTAAAGAAGAATTTGACAAAGAGATGAAATCAGAGAACGGGAATATACTTTACACTAAACTAATAAATTACGCAAGAAACGGGCCTGAGAACATAGCAGACGCTGTGAGAACTGTTCTTGGAGTTACTGAGAACAAAATAAGCGACGAAGAGGTAATATCCGCTGTCTTGAACCCCGCAGATAACGATTACCTGTCAGAAAAACTGACCCTGGCACACACTTCAAAACTGAGCAGAGCCAAGTTTTTAAGCGACTACAGTTTCAAGCACCGAATAAGCCACACAGCTGACTCCCAAGCTCAGAGGCAGAGGATGAGTTTTGGAGCAAGACCAATTCTTACTCAACACATAACCTCTGAGCCGGACTACATAACTCCTAAACTGATAAGAACAAACAACTCTCTTAAAGAGAAATATGAAGAGATACATGAAGAAATATACGAGAAAATAGGAGCGTTGATTAAGAACGGTGAAAGCAAAGAAAAGATACAGTACCTTCTTCCCAACTCTCAGACAATAAGATATTTGGATAGAACTGACTTTCTCAACCTGGCTCAAAAGTTCGAAAAAAGACTCTGCTTAAACGCACAGGAAGAAATATGGAACTCATCACTCCAACAAAAAGATCAGATCGCAGAAGTCCATCCAGAACTGACTAAACATATAGGAGCGCCCTGTCAGTTGAGAAAAAAAGCAGAGGAAACTCCTGTCTGTCCTGAAGGAGACAAGTACTGCGGAGTACAAGTGTGGAAGAGAGGTAATCTAGATAGTGAAGAGAGATACATATGAACCTGCCAAGCAAAGAGTTTCACGAAAATGCTCGTTTCTTTATATTTGAAGGAATAGACGGCTCTGGGAAAAGCACT
>CAYSOY010000003.1:0-11143 GCA_964432865.1 uncultured Methanosarcinales archaeon | reverse complement strand
CAGATGATTAAAGTTTTAAAGTGGCTTTTCAACTCCGACAAGAAATACGACCACATATTAACTACGAGGGAGCCGACTGAAAGGTATGGTGCTGAAATTAGAGATATTCTTTCTAAGTCAGAAGATTCTGAATCAGATGCTGAAAGATGTCTTGAATTATATTCAAATATTGATAGAAAAAAACATTATTCTAACGACATAAAGCCTTTCTTGGAGAAAGGAGGTGTTGTCCTCTGCGACAGGTTTGACCTCTCAACACTCGCTTACCAATCATCTCAGGGCGTGGATGAAGAGAGAATAGTTGAGATGAACGACTTCTTTAAATATCCTGATCTTTCTTTAATATTCGACCTCCCAGTAGAAGAAGCTTTTGAGAGGATGGGTAGTAGAAGGGGTTCTAAAGAGAAGTTTGAAAAAATGGAGTTTCAAAAGAAAGTGCGAGAGGAATACTTAAGTTGTGAAAACCTCTATGAAGATAGGAACATAGAAGTGATAGATGCTTCCGGAAGCATAGACGAGGTTTTTGAAAGGAGTAAGAAAGTACTAAATCCATACCTTCCTCACACAGAGGATGATTGAATCTTACAGTCTCCAATCTCTAACCAGTCGTTTAGCCTTTTACACGATCAGTTCGGTTATTAGTTCCAAAAGTTTCTCATTCACATTCAAAGAAAAGAGATTAATCTGTCTAAGCATATAACCCCTTGCAGGATTTTGGACTTCAAAAGCATTTACTCTTCTTCTTCGTCAAAGAAACTTGTCAGCCTCTTGCTCTTCGCCTGTGCCTCGTAACTTATTGTCATCTTACTATCAATTAAAAAACTGCTCCTTTTTAAATACTGTTGCGATGAAATCTATTCTTTCACATGATTATTTTCAAAAACTGATATTAAAGTTATTGAAAAAAATGAAAAAGTCTTTTGTTCCAACTCTCCGCACAGAAAATTTTATAAGAGAAAGTTCAACTGTTACAAAATAATGGGAAAAAAAGAGAGTGGAAACTCTGAAAAGAAGGCTGAAAAAGAACTCAGAAAAAAAAGTAGATCAGAGAAAAAAGAGGAAGATAAAGGAGAAAACTTCCTTCAGAAGACATGGCACTTCATCTGGTACAGCGACACCTTTCTGAGTTGGCTGGCGAACGTAGTAATAGCGTTCGTGATAATAAAATTCTTGGTCTACCCGGTTCTGGGAATGGCTTTCGGCACCAGTTTTCCCATAGTCGCAGTGGTCTCCAAGAGCATGGAACACAACCCCTCCGGCTTCGACGCGTGGTGGTCTGAGAACAAAGAGTTCTATAAAGAGAAAGAGATAACCAAATCCGAGTTCGAGAACTACCCGTTCACAAACGGTTTTAACCGCGGAGATATAATGATACTCATGGGGGAAAGTCCGGAAAAACTCAGAACAGGAGACATCCTGGTCTATCGCTCGAGAAAACCTTATCCTATAATTCACAGAGTTGTATCGAAGAGAACAGAGGGGAACTCCGGCAGATACGTGTTCCAGACAAAAGGCGACAACAACAAAGGGATGATAGTCGATTCCAGACTCGACGAGAGAAACGTTGAAGAGGAGGCTGTTGTAGGCAAGGCTGCTCTTAGACTGCCCTACCTCGGCTACGTAAAGATATGGTTTGTTGAACTGATGAAAGCAACAAAGATATACTACTTGTTCTTCTAAAGACGCTTAAGATTAGAATTCTTTAAAACTTTAAAGTTTTCAGTCTTGGTTTGGGGTCTTGAAAAACTTCATAACTCCTGAAATCCTTCGTCTCTGTCGTGGCGGACAAGGCGAAATCCCACTCCGAGTTCCAGCAGGGCAGCGAGTAACGCCATGTGCTCCTCTCCACTGCCTGAAGCAAGGTTTAGAGCCGCCTCCTCAAATCCAAAGTCTTCTCTAAGACCAGCCATTATTTTCTCCTTTTTCTCCTCGACTGAGTCGTCTCTATCGAAAAGAACCATCTCGTACTCCTCGTCGGAACTGAAGTTCTCTTCTCCGAAAGAAGTGGTGATTAGAAAAGTCTTCTCTATTCCATCCTCCTCCATCAGTTTCGAAACCTCTGCCCAGGTGCCCTTGCCTGTGCTGAGCATCGCTATCAAGTAGGTCATAGTGATAGGAAAGTAGTCAGGGTTTAATAATTTAACCCAGGACTTCTCGGAAAATTTTACCTTATACAAAGTATAAAGTGTGAAACATACAAGTTGCTTATTACTCAGATGTTTTACTGAGCTTTCTTATCCTATTACCTATTTTTTATATTCTACTCCGAGGAGTTTTTCCTGAAACTTCTCTGCAAAAGTAGCCACGATAGTTGTGACTATTGTAACGCCTATCACCCAGGAGAGAGCTGTTCGCAGAAAGTCTCTCCAGCCAAAGAGTAGTATCATAAGTATTGAAGCCACAACCCCTATTATCAGAGTCACAGGTATAAATTTATGGATGTATTCTGCCTTCTCCTTGCCTTTTTCAACCTCTGATTTCCGCCTCGCCTTCTCTATCTCGCGAGCCCACTCTTCCTTGTTCATCTTCTTAGAAGCCATCGTCAAAGTTAAAGAAAAAAAATATTTTTTATATAGTTTTTGCCTCTTACTCACTATTACTGTGGTTGCGGACTTCAAAGTACGAACTTTAAAGAGAACAAGTTTTCAAGAATCTTACTCCTTCATTATTCCGAGCATCTCATAAGCCAGCCTGTCGGCGGGCTTCGTCGCTTCCTCCACAGAGGCGTACTCTACAATGACGCAATGCCCTCTTGAATAGACCTTGTTGAACTCACCTTTCTTAAACCTTACAACGCCGGTCTTGTTCGTCGCAGAGGAGCAGTCCACCACAGGATAGTCTGAAGAGTTTTCAGAAAAGGACTGTTCTGTCAGAGCAGACCGCGTCGGGATGTTCAGAAGGTTGTATCTGAAACCGGTAATCTTGGATATCTCTACTCCTGCTACCACGACCTTGGAGCCACCGTCAGGAGGCATCGCTATAAAGAGTCTCTTCGGCTTTCGCAGAATCTTATCCTCGACGCCGTCCTCGTACACCACCGAGTCCAACTCGCGAGGGTGGTGGTAGAAGGGGATTATGTAAGGCTGACCCTCTTTCCAGTACTCCGTCCTCCAAGACCCGTCTTTGTTCTTGTAAAAATCGAACCCTCGATACTTGTTCTCCTCCAGTCTCTTCTTGCTCTTGTACTTCTTGTAAGCCACGGGTCCTATTAGAAGTAGCAGTATGATTATCGTAGCGGATACTATGAAGATTAAACCAGTGCTGTCAGAAGTCTTCTGTTTGAACTTCTTCCCTATACTCACTTCCTTCTTCTTATCCTTCTTCTTTTTCTCTCCCACTGAGTATCAACCCGTTGGTATGGTCTTGGCTGTCAGGACATCTCTTTTCTTTATACTTTTTCTCTTCCTCGGTTTGTACTTTGCTCTCACATCACTCCGTAGTATTCATACAGCACTCTGTCAAGAAGAGCGAGGTACTTCTTTGAGTCTCCGTTGAGGTAGTAGCAGGAATCGCCTTCTACAAACTCGGGCGGGTCAAATGACTGGTTGAATACAAAGACGGGAGATTTAGGTCTGGATTCTGAACAGTCGACTACCGGCAGTTCGTACTCAGAGGTGTTGTGAGTCACTCCGAAGAGAACATTACTCTCTCCTGCCTGGTCCAGGAAGTACCTGCCGACGTCCAAGTACCGAACTCCACCATCCTCTGGAGTGAATACAAACGTAAGAACTTCTGCTTCTCCTATTCTCTCCTCGGCGGTACTGCTCATCTGTATGTATTCTAAGTTGCCGGGGAAGTAGTGGAACTTCATCTCCTTTTCTTCAATCTCGGTCGAGAGGTAGGACCTGTCATCTGCTACTTCAAACTCGTGTCCATTGTACTCCGGGGCGTTCTTAGACTGGCCTGAGTTCATCCCGAATATTCCCATACCTAAACTCCCCATCATTACGAGTGTGAGGAAGACTCCCATGAATACTTTCTTCCAGTCCTTCTTTGACTTGTCTGCCATGTTTTAAGGAAAAAACCTCTTTTTTTATAAAAATTACTACGGACTTTTATATGAGTTGTCCTTACAGTGTAGGTTGTGGTTGTGATCCTTTCGGGTTAAAGAAGAGTAGAGGGAGAAGACCTTTCAAAGATTTTTGCCCAGTTTCATAATCGACTCTATCTTCTTACTCACCAGGTCTCCTGTCTCCGTGTTTAGTCTTATGTTTATTATGTTGAAACTTGCAGTCACGAGTGTTATGTTCCATATCTGTTCTTCCAGTTTCTGAAGCACGACTATCTTCTTAGTCACCGTCTGCCCCGCGTACTCTTTCTCTCTTATTTTCTCCGCTTTCTCCAAAGCCTCTTCCAGGTTGAACTTGATCTTCTCCACGTCGAGAGGGTTTATGCTTCCCTGCTTCTTGAAAGCGTCGTCTTCAGGCAGTCTCTCAACAGGCTCAGTTTCGAAAACAACGATGTTGTCGTTCTCCTCCGAGTAGAACCCTATCTGCCACCCCTCGTCTGAAGAATCCTCTCTTGTGAGGAAGCCGTGTACAACGAAGTAGGAGGGGTTCTCCTTCTTAAACTCCTTGAACTCGTCCTTCTCCTTCAAAATATTCAGCGCTTGTTTAAATTCCATAAATAATCATCTCCTAAATTTTTTCTCCTATCATTCGACTTCTTCAAACTCTTCAAAACCGCCTGCGAGGTCAACCACGTATTTTCCATCTTCCAGTTTGTAAACAAAAGGCCCCTCTTCTTTAAAAAGATTTACCAGGTTTAACTCGTATTTCCCCGGTTTCAGTATGTTGACTGTTTCGAGGTCGAGGACTATGGGCTTGTCCTTATCTATCTCCTCTCCGATTATCTCGTATACGTCCTTCTCTATCTGAGCCCTCTCTTCTTCTGAGAGGTCCATCTCCTCCTCTTCTTTTAACTTTTCGTACTTCTCCTCCTTTATGTAGAAGAACATGCTGGCTCCGCATTCGCACCCCTCGAGTATCTGGGAGTCGTCGTCCTGGTACAGTTCTCCGCATTTAACGCATTGGTGTGGCATTTTAAGAGTGAAATCTTCTGGTGGAGGAACAACTACCTCCTGACTTGTATTGTGGCGTGTTTACTTATGGTTGATCTCTGTGAGGAGTTCTATCTTGTCCGGGTCTTTCTTTATCTCCTTGACTATGGTGGCGGGGCCAATTATCGTCAGTCCTTTTCTCTCGCCCAACAGCGTATCTCTCAAAAAGTTCTTTGTTTTTCCAAGCCAATCCTCGGCCTCTCCTGACTCCGAATTTATAGGGCTTATCTCTATGCCCTTGAACTTCTCATCTATCTCCTCCATCGTCTTTCTTATGAGTTCTGCTTCCTCATCAGACCTCAGCCTTCCTTCAAGAAGAACTATCTTGTTCTCCTTCACTGCACTAACCAGTCTATCTATCCTCTTTTCAGACTGGAGTTTCTCAATCTCTGAATAAGGTATAAACTGCAGAGTGAGCGAGGACCTCTCTTCCTTCTTACTATTTTTTGACATTTTTCTTCAACTCAAAAAGTTTTTTGTAAAGTTCTTCAATGTTCTCGCCTTTCTTGGCGCTGATGCCGACTACTTCGTACTGCGGGAAGGCTGCTTTCAGTCGTTTCAGATCGGATTTTTTCAGATCGGTTTTGTTACCTGCCAGGACCACAGGTATGTCCCGGGCTTCAAGATTACCCGCTATTGTGACGTTTACCTGTGTGTAAGGGTCTTCTGTAGAGTCAAGCACTACTATGACCATGTCCATGTTGTCCAGCCACTTTATAGATTCTATAACTCCTTTTGTAGCCTCTTTTGCTCTGGACTTTGCCTTGTTCTTCTTCATGTCGTGTTTTAAGAAGTCTTCGTAGTCGATCTTGGTGGCTATACCCGGAGTGTCAACAAGGTTGAACTTCAGTTCCTTGTCTCCGCTTTTGAGAGTTACCTGCTCTTTTACTTGTATCTCTCGTGTCTCGTGCTCTACTTTGGAAGTCTTGCCCATCTCTTCGCCGAGCCAGTCCTTACATATCTTGTTTGCAAGCGTAGTCTTACCGCTGTTGGGGGGGCCGTACAATCCTATCTTCACCTCTCCCTCCTCTCCAAAGAAGTCTCTAAAGAACCTGTTGATGAATTTCTTCAACTTGCCTATCATTTGATAACAAACTCGAAAAGGTAGTATATAAAAGTTTTGGATGGCAGACTACGAGTCCTCTGAAGGTCTACTACTGGTTGTACAGGTACAACCCGGTTGCGTTCTTCTTTATCGTGAACCTGGCGGAATCGTCTTCGGCGGAGTCGTAGAGGACGTCGCCCGAGTCTGGAATAGTGATGTTTTTATGGAGGAATACAAAGAACCTGCCCTGCTCCGAAGAGAACTCAAACTCTCTTGTGTAACCCTTATTGCCTGCGTAATCCTTTATTCTGTAGTCGGTGCCTGAGACAGTTCCTGGGAGGCTGAATGTTCTTTCGTAGCCGGAGTGTACTTCTTCTGCCAGAAGCACCTCTTTCTTAAAGAAGTCTGTGATCTCTCTGAGTTCAGAAGTTTTTTGGAGTTTGTTTATCTCTACTGTTTTGTTGTGCGCTATCACGAAAAATCCTGAGAACGCAACCATTAGGAAGCCGAATAGTATCAAGAACTCGAGCCCCGACTGTGCTTTTCTGCTGAGCAAGACCTAACCACCTCTTTTTTACTTCGTGCTTTCATTGACGACTACGTAGGAGCCTTTTGACAAGATTTCGAAAGTAGCAATGCCGGGCGTGACCTCTTTAGATAATTTTCCCTCGCTGTGCCCGGATTTAAGGTCTATGTCTGAGAAGAAGACAGCTTCCGACACTCCTCTGCCTGTCTGGTAATCTATCACCAACTCCCTGGCTTTTTCACTGCCTGTAGGTTCTATTCTTATATCTTTTACAGATTCCGGAATCTTTACTTCCACGGTGAGCCACGTGTTCTTCCCCAGCCCGTAAGACTTCTTTGCTTTAAACAGAATGTCCTGGCCTATAGCCTGCACCTGCGCTGCCTTGGCCTGGCTCTGCGTGTTTTGGGTGTAGTTGTAGAAGAAGAACACACCTGGCAGTATCACTGCGAATGCAAACGCGACTATCAACAAGTACTCTAAAGCCGCCTGCCCCTTTCTCCCTAAAATCTCCATTATGCTCTATATTGACAAGAATATTTTATAAATGTTTGTTTTTTCTTTTGTAACATGTTAGAATCTTCATTCCAAAACAGCTTCTTTGATGTTATAGACTCCGGAGTGGTTTTTAAATCTCTTCTCAGCTTCAAGAATTTTTATTCCTCTTTTAAAATTAGGACCGTTTGTTACAAAAGTCTCGATCTCTCCTCCTTCGCCAGCAGGGTGTAGTTTGAACTCTTCATGCAACTCTTGGAGTTTAGAAATAATTTTTTCATCTATTATTTTTCCCAAGAAAGATTCATCCAATGGGTAGCCTGCAACAGCTCCTATAACGACTTCGAAGTTATTATCTACTAATTCATTCAATAACTGTATCTGATCTATTTTCCATAAGGGGTTGATGCATTCGATTTCTAAATCTTTACAGATATTTTTTATCCTGTTACTCTGATACTCCGAAGCAACAGCTCCTGTAGTAACTCCGTCTATGCCGAACTCTTCTTTTGCTTTTTTTATTAAGTGTTTCAGGTCTTTGAGTTCTTCCTCTTTTTTCCCTTCTGTTGAGTTTTTTAGAATGGGTAGTTCCATCGCCTCGGCTTGTAAGTCAACCCATTCGATGTTGGGGGTGTGGAACATGTAACTCTCTTTGTTCTTGGAGAGCATAGTTATTAAGCAGACAACTTCGTTTTTTTGCTTTTGAGATGTTTTGTAAGCAGAATAGACAGAGTCCTTCCCTCCTGAAAAAAGAGTTGCGAGTTTCATAGAGGATTAGAGAGTGTAGAATGGTTTATAAATTTTTAGTAAAGAATTTGTCGAGAAAAAAAGACGCCGCGGATGGGATTTGAACCCATGATCCCAATCGGGACAGGATTAGCAATCCTGCGCAATACCAGGCTATGCGACCGCGGCATAGTTGAACAATAGAGTTTTAACAGAATTAACTATTTTATAAAGGTTTTCAATTGTTTGTTTTAGAAACTCAGATCTTTTATTATAGAAAGACCGAGATATGGAAGAGTCTCTTTTACCTCCTTAAAAGTTTTCTTTCCTATCCCGGGTTTTTGCATAAGATCTACATCGGTCATGTTGGTTATCTCTCCTATTGTTTCTATATCTGTATGATTTCTTAATGCTCTTGCTGTTCTCTTACTCACGCCTTTCTCTCCTGTTTTCAATCCCCAATCTTCAACAGGTATCTCTACTATTTTTTTTGGATTATTCCACTTTTCTTCTTCCTCTTCTTTTATTCTTTCATATACTTTTTTAATCTCTTCATCAGGTTTTCCCAACCAAATATTTTTTAAGATTTCATTGTAGAATGAGTTTTTTAAATCTGAGTATCCCAAGTTTTCTCTTGAAGAAAGACCTCCAGCAGTGATTCCTAACTCTTCTGCTTTATCTTTCATTCTTTTATCATCAACTCTTATCACAGCTTCTATTCCTTCTCTTCTCTTTGGATTTATATTCTCCAAGTAATTTAGTGACTCGTCTATTATGCTTTTTTTATAATCTGTTATTGCGTAGTCATCTTCTCCAATATCTTCTAATTTCCAACAAGCATCCAAGATTTTATATTTTATAGTAATCTCTTCTTCATCTATCTCTTCTGGTTCTTTGCCTGAGAGGTTTAAAGAGTTTGAAAGCATCTCTTTTCCTATGTTGAAAGCATCTCTCTTACCGTGCATCCTTTCTAAAAAGTTGTTGTACTTGTCCTTATTAGTAGGGGGTAGTTTTATGTTGTTTTTTTTAATAATCTCTTCCAATCTATTATTTATATATGAATATTTCATCTTATTTTTCAGAAATAACAATCTCATATTTAAAACTTTTCATTTTTACTTTCATAAAGTAGCACAAAACTCTTTTTTGAATAAACTTTATAAACCAAGAAACATATAATACCTTTTTAATGAAGTTCGAAGAAAAATCAATAATATCAATAAAAGACTTAGAAAAAGAAGAGATAGAACATATTCTAAAAACAGCAGAGCATATAGAAAAAAATCCTGAAAAACACGCAGAAGGAAAAATCTTAGCAACCATTTTCTACGAACCAAGCACCAGGACTCGTCTAAGCTTCGAATCAGCAATGAAGAAACTCGGAGGAAGAGTTATAGGATTCGCAGATAAAAAAATCAGCTCTGACGTGAAAGGAGAATCATTGAAAGACTCCATAAGAATCATAGATAAATACGCAGACATAGCAGCTATAAGACACCCTCTGGACGGCTCTGCAAAAGTGGCATCTGAACACTCAAAAGTCCCTGTAATAAACGGAGGGGATGGAAGCAACCAGCACCCAACACAAACACTCCTCGACCTATACACAATAAAAAAGTTGAAAAAAAGAATAGAAGGCCTGGACATAGCCATAGTAGGAGACCTCAAATACGGGAGGACAACCCACTCCCTATCAATGGCGCTATCACAATACAACTGCAAAATACGACTGGTCTCTCCTGAAAAACTGAAACTCCCAACACACGTAAAAAAATATATTGAAAGAGAAGGAGCCAATTACGAAGAGAACAGAGAATTAGAAAACGCTATCAAAAAATCAGACATAATCTACATGACAAGAATGCAGAAAGAGAGATTCCCCGACCCAGAAGAGTACGAAGAAGTGAAGGACACCTACAGAATAGAAAAGGCGGACCTGGAGCAGTCCAAAGAAGATATGAAAATAATGCATCCTCTGCCAAGAAACAAAGAGATAGCAGAAGAAGTCGACGAGACAGAACACGCCTACTACTTCGAACAAGCAGAGAACGGAGTTCCTATAAGACAAGCACTCATGTGCCTCTGCCTGGGGGTTATAGAATGAACAGAGCGTACAAAGTATACAAGATAGAAGAAGGGACAGTAATAGACCATATCAAGCAGGGAAGAGGAGTCTTAGTAGCGAAACTCCTCGGACTTACAGAAGAGAAAGAGAACATAGTAACCCTCGGAGTAAATCTCAACAGCGAAAAACACGGGAGAAAAGACGTCTTGAAAGTAGAGAACAAGTTTTTGAAAGAAGAGGAGATAAACAAGATAAGTCTGGTCTCGCCGACAGCCACGATAAACATATTGAAAAACAGCAAGGTAAAGAAGAAGAAAAAAGTAGAGATTCCCAAACAGATAAAAAAAGTGATGGAATGCCCCAACCACAACTGCATAACCAACTCGCAAAAAGTAGAGACGAAGTTCAAGTACTACAAGGAAAGAGAAGAGTTCGAATGCCACTTCTGTGAAAGAGTCTTCAACCTGGAGAAAGTAAGGATAAAAGAGTAAACCTTAAAAAAAGAGCGGGTTGAATAAAGAGTATGAGCAGTAGCAAGAACAGAATAACACTCCTGGGAATAACAGCCAACCTATTCTTATTCATAATAAAGATAATAGCAGGCTTCTTAACAAACAGCATAGCAGTTATAGGAGACGCTCTCAACTCACTAAGCGACGTGTTCTACTCAGTAGTTATCTACATAGCTGTGAAGAAAGGAGAAAAAGATCCGGACAAAGAGCATCCTTTTGGACACGGAAGAGCAGAGCCGATAGCAGGTCTTATAGTAGCTATGTTCATAGCGATAATGGGCTTCGAAGTCTTCAAAGACAGCCTGATGGGGTTCTGGAAAGCCACCGTTGTGAACATGAACTACTACGCTTTAGGAATCCTAATAACAGCCGTAGCGGTGAAAAGCCTGATGGCATTCTACTTCTTCAAAGAGAACAAAAAGGAGAAAAGTCCGGCGCTCAAAGCAGCAGGGAAAGACTCAATAAACGACGTGCTAATATCCCTGACAGCCCTCGCAGGACTGGTGTTTTCAGAAAAACTCTACTTCATAGACAAAATAGCCGGAGTGATAATAAGCATCTTCATATTCAAAACCGCGTACGAAGTAGGCAAAGAGAACATAGACTACCTCATAGGGAAGAGCCCGGAGAAAGAACTGCAGAAAAAGATTAAAAGAGAAGCAAAAAAGGTAGAAGGAGTAAGTGAGATAGGGGTGATCAAAGCACATTACATCGGAAC
>CAYSOY010000002.1:49000-49847 GCA_964432865.1 uncultured Methanosarcinales archaeon | reverse complement strand
GTTTATAGCTATAGTGAACGGATGGATAACTTTCGGTACTGGAGACAGCGGTTCACAACCAAGAGTCGAAATCGATACTTCTAACGAACCTTTTCAAGGCAACACCTCTGCGCCGGTAGTTGTGGTGGAGTTCTCCGACTTCGAATGCCCCGCTTGTCAAGATTTCTACTCAAGCACTTATCAGAAACTGAAGAAAGAGTACATTCAGAAAGGAAGAATCCAGTACTACTTCAAGCAGGACCCGTTGAAGAGCGTACACCCTTCCTCTGTCAGGGCGGCCGTTGCTTCCGAGTGCGCGTACAACCAAGGCAGGTTCTGGCAGTACCACGATGTGTTGTTTGAACAGGGCAACCTCTCTTTCTCCTCTCTTCAAAAATATGCTGGGCAGATAGGTCTGGACGAAGAGAGTTTCAATAACTGTTTAATGACCCGCGCCACTCTTGAAGAGGTGGAGAAGGATAGAGCGGAGGCGTTGAACAACGGCGTCTCCGGAGTGCCGACCGTTGTTGTCAATGGTAGGAGGGTTGAGTTGAACTCTTTTGAGGATGTCAAGAGAGTTATTGATGAAGAGTTGGAGAAGTTGGATAGAGACTGATTTTTACCTCTCAAAAAAAGTTGAGAATATATGTATATACCTCTCTTTTTTAAGTGGTTTTCAAAAGATTTAAAAACAACAAGTCTAAAATTAAGGTTAATAAAACAATAAAAAAAGGCTTTGAAGGCTTTGAGGTGAAAAGAATGGCAGATAGAACAAATGTAGTTTCTAATTGGACATACCTGATAGGAGTTGTTATAGCTCTTATCTTGGGACTTGTGGGAGAGACCACAGCAACGATAGCGACAGTTC
>CAYSOY010000002.1:35186-48990 GCA_964432865.1 uncultured Methanosarcinales archaeon | reverse complement strand
ATAATCGGTCTTGTTGTAGGACTGCTGAACCTGATGGACAAGCAGGCATACGACTACATGGTTGTAGGACTGGTCTTTGTCCTGGTAAGTTACCTCGCAGGCGGAGCTTTTGGCAACATTGAGTGGTTCGGACCAACTTTTAAAAACATGATGCTGGTCTTTGCCCCGGCTACGTTTGTCGTAGGACTGAAATACTTGTTCAAAGGCAAGTAATGGTTTAGAAAAACCAGAACTTAACATAGAAAAATTTTTTTATTTTTTTTAGCATTTTTTTCTACAAGATTTTTATCCTCTATAGATACCTTTATCTTTAAACCATCATTTTATTATTCTATTATTTTATTTTTACTCTGATCCTATATTGTATGGAGATGTTTTCTCTTCTTTTTCTGAGAACTTGTCAATATTTCTTATTAATATTTTAAAACTGTTTTCTACTACTTCATCTATATTATTTTCTCCCCCTTCATGAACTTCGAGTTTTATTCTGTATATGTTTTTTGCGTATTGAGGAAACGATCTTTTTATATAGTTGTTCACTAATATGTTGAAATCCTTGAAATCATAGTATTCTTCTTGGTCCGTTTTTCTTGCTAACCTCTCTCCTTTTTTAATCATATAGATGAGATTCTGGCTTTTTTCGTCTTCGAATATGATCTCTTCTGCCCCACTGGTTTTTTTCAACTTTTGGACTAAGTTTATTTCTTCTTCTCTATGAATTTCAACTTCTTTGTACTGTTTTCTAAGATTTTGACATCTCTCTTCTTTCTCTGCATCAACTATCTCTTCAGCAAAGATACCTGTAGCTGTGAGTATAATCTCTGCTTTTCTACCCTTACTCGCTTCTAAACTATTGAAAAGATTATCTATATTATTATTTTCATTCTGATTATTTTTTAATCCTTCTATTACTCTTTTTGCTTGCTCGTAACAGTTATCTATAGAGTTCGCCAATCTTTCAGAAAAATAGTTGGAATCAAAATTCCTTATTATTCCATTCCTCATTTTCTCTCCAATGCCACCTTTGTTTTTCATATAGTAATCCCCTCCTGTTATAAGTTTTTACAAAGAATTAATTTCTCATTTATAATTTTTTTCGTACTATATAATAACTAATCGATTAATAACTAATTAATTCGTTGCTTGTATAAGTATCAAGAACTCTTTATTGATTGCTGTTTTTATATCGACGTTCCTAATCTTTTCTCATCTGAAAACTCTTTTTCTTGCTCTTCTCTAAACTTTCTACCTCTTCTGCTTTCTTCATTTCCCTCTCAATTTGTTTAAAATATTTGAACTCTGTTGCTATATGCTTAATAGCATCTTTAATTTCTCTTTTATTCATATTATATTAGTTAGAAACATTTATTTCTTTTAACTCTCCATCTACAACTCGGACAGGAACTAAAGGCGGATTAATCTCGCCATTATCTTGAATTTTTATTGGACCATTCAGGCTTTCATAAGTGCCATAATCTCTTAGTCTCTGAGTTATTTCACTACTATCTAATTTTTCTCCTTGTGTTGCTTTACCTATAAGCTTTATAGTGTCATATCCAAATGGCGTTACCCATCCTGGCGGTTCTTCGCCATATTTTTCTTGATATTTTGTCCTAAATTCGTTACCTGTTTTGCCCAGAAGGAAAGGAAGAGATTGGCTTCTAGCCCCTTCAGATAAATTTTTCAGAGATGGTACAAATGGACGATAGCTTGATAAGTGCGTACCCGAATCAAACAGAGGAATTTTGATGTTTAATTCTTTTTTCTGCTTTAGAAAACTTACAACTGTGGAAGGAACTCCCATAAGATGAATTATTCCGTCCGGCTTAGCTTGTTTTATTTTAGAAAGTTGACTCCTATAATCTGTTTGTTCAGGATTAAAAGTTTCTTCGACTACTATATCTATCCCTTTCTGTTCTGCTCTTTGTTTTATATCCTTAACTGCGGATACACCATACTCATCATTAACATAGAATAATGCCATCTCACTAAAGTTTTCCGGAACAGTTTGAAGTATATCAGCATACTGTTCTGATCTATAAGCAAATCTAAAAATATGAGGGCTTTCTTCTGGTAACCCACTTGCAGCTACCCCTGTCAAAAACAAAGAGATTTCGTCTTGTTTAGCTTGACTAACAAGGGGCACACTTGTTCTACTGAAGATAGATATTACAACATCTACATTGTCTACATTTGTTAATTTCTTGTACGCCGTTACTGATTTCTTGGGTTTTAACTTATTATCTTCATATATTATCTCAATGTTTATACCTCGATTAGCCAGATCTTCTTTAGCTAGTTCCATAGCTCTCCTCATGTTTTCTCCAAATACTGCTCCGGAACCCGACAATGGTAATATCGCACCTACTTTCAACTGTTTTCCCTTTTCGTTCGTATCTTTTTGTCCTTCTTGTGTTGTTTGACATCCAGTAAGAAGTAAGGATAAGACGATAATGAGTAAGATTCCGATTATTACTTTCTTGTTCATCGTGGAAAAAGATAAATTTTTTCTATATTTATATATCTTTCGCTGGCTCTGTTGTTCTTACATCGACGTTCCTAATCTTTTCTCATCTGAAAACTCTTTTTCTTGCTCTTCTCTACTGCTGGCTGGTTGTAAGGATTAACTCCTCTTAAGAGGGCGGAGTAGATGACTGTATAGTGCCAGAAGCCGATGAACTCACCTATTGAGAACGGAGATATTTCAGGAATCATGAGTTTAAGAGCAGGTATTTTTTCTTCAAGAGCGGTTGCGTAGGCGCTTTCCATCTCTAAGTTAAGAGCTTCTCCAAAACTGTGATTCTCCAAGATTTTTATAGGCGCTCCTCTAAGATTAATGTTTTTAAAGTATGAATCAGTACTTACGTCTGTGTCTTCAGAGTGTTTTTTTACTCCTATGAATACAGAGGCGATGTTCTCCCTCCCTCCAAAGACTCTTTGATGGGTGTGGTGTTGCGAGTTCGGTGCTTCCAAGACGTTAAAACTCTGTCCCTTTCTCTCTTTACAAACCGTTTCGTGGAATAACTGTGTTATCATCTCTGAAAAACCTTTCAACTTTTCGGAATAGATAGGTGTGTAAACCTCTGTAAAACCTTCTTTTTCCAAGGAGTATAGGTGCTCAGCTGTTTTCAAAGCAGGACTCTCTTCCAAGTCAGCACATTTTTTGTAGGAGGAGTGAACTCCTTTCCATATATCTTTTGAATCTACGTATAGAAGAGACGCGGGTAGTAGAGAAGTTTCTGAAACCCCTGAAAACCTGCCTCCTATATCAGGGTGTTCTACTATTTCGTAACTCTTTCTCTTTCCAAGTTCTGTAAGAGTTCCATCTTTTGTAATTATGAGTTTCTCATAACCTTCGAAGTAGAAGAAGTCCTCTACAACACCTACTGTCTCCCCTGACTTGCTTATTACTATTACCAAAGTGTTGTTCGGGTAGCACTTCTTTTTTATCCAGGAAAGCTTTTGAGGGTCAGTAGTTTCTACGAAGTAAACTTTTTTTGTAGTTAAGAATTTTATTAGAGAAGTGTATATTCCTTTGAAAGTTGTTGTGGACCCTCCCCTGCCTATGATTACAAAGTTGTCTATTGTAGAATATTTTGATGCGAGGCGGAACATCTTGTTAAAATCTGGTTTGTAGTTGTAGAAATCAGGTTTTTCAAAACTTTTTTTCAGAGAATCCACTTCTTCCTTTACTAAATCAGTATTAGCTCTTGAACCATTAATCTCTATTTCTAAAATAATCCCACCTCTTTTTTACTTCTCTACTCCCTCCACAGTCTCTACTACCTTTCACTCTTTATAAATCTTCTCACACGAAACTTGACCGGGGTGAGAGCAACGCGCGAAAGAAAAACACACACCGTAGTTCAGAGAGTTAGATTTTGATAAAATTTTTGATAACTTTTATAAATTCTCTCTTTTATTCTTTAACTATGGCGTGGGAATTTATAGGTAAATTTTTGTCGGATTACTTTTTGAACCCTTACGGACTGTTGGCTCTGCTCTCCCTACTACCTCTGCTTCTGTTCTACTTGATAAGGCCGAAGCCGAGGCATGAAACAATACCTACGCTTGTTTTCTTTATGAAGGACGTCGGGCAGAACAAGGTAAGCCGGCTTTTCAGAAGGTTCTTTACAGACCTGCTTTTCTTCATACAACTCTTGCTGATAGTGGTTCTTTCAGTGGCGGTTGCCAAGCCGTACACAAACGTCTCCCAGGACGCTCTTGTAAAGAGCAACGTTCTCCTGGTAGATGTTTCTGCGAGCACCCAGGCGGACGGTCGGTTTTCAAAGATAATAGATAAGGCAAAGGCAAACCTCGCCTCCGAGAATACCATAATACTTGTAAAGAAGACCCCGCAACTCCTCGCCGAGAAGGTTTCGGAATCGGAAGCGTCCAACCTCTTGTCAGGCCTCTCCCCTACTGAGTCCACCACGAACCTCGATGCTTCCATAAGGGCTGCAGAGAAATACCTTGATTCCGGGACCAAACTTACCATAGTCTCTGATTTCATACCTACCGAGGGCGAGTTCCAGATAACTCCGAAGTTGAACTCTCTTGAAGGAGAAGGCATCGTGGTAGAGAAAATAGAGGTAAGAGACCCCGCCGAGAACATAGGGATAATAGACCTTCTCAAGAGAGGAAAGACCAGGTTTGAGGTTTTCATAAAGAACTTCAAGGGCCAGGCGGAAGAGATAACGCTCTCCATCGCCGGCTCTGAAAGAACTGTCTCGCTGGAGAAAGATGAGACGAAATCGGTGGAGTTCGACGCGCCGAAAGGCAGAGGCAAGATAGAGATAAAAGAGGGTGACAACTTCTTGCCGGACAATACTGCTTGGACAAGCCTTCCTGAGTCCTCCGACCTCCCCGTGCTGGTCATAACCAACTCCGATGATTTCAGTTCATCCATACTCTCCAAGAACCTCAAAAAAGGGATACCTGATAACTTTCTGCTCCAGCCCTCTGTTGACATAGCAGAGCCTCCTAAGATACCTGACTTGAGTAAGTACGAGGTTTTCATAATACAGGATATAAAACCCAGGTTCCTGCTCCCAGGGGTTATGAGGAAGATAAAGGAACAGGTTGCTGAAGAGGGTGCTTCTCTTATAATAATGCCTCAGAAAGATATCTTCTCGGTGGACTTCCAAGGGATGATGCCTGTGGAACTGGTGGAAGAAATGAAGAACGTTGAGGGAGGAAGAGCAGAACTTGTTCCCGAGTCACAGAACGTCCTCACCAACAGAATATCCTTTGGACAGGTCTCAAAATACTTGAAGGTTAAGAACAAGAAGGAGACTCGCTCGTTGATCACTACTTACGACGGCGAGCCGATAGTCTCTATGAAGAACGTTGGCGATGGAACAGTTCTTTTCTACGGCGTTTTTGAAAGCTACTCAACATTCCCCTTAGAGAACACCCACGTGGTATTCTGGAAACGCCTCCTCAACTTCTTGTCAGACACGCCGACTTCCAAAGTTCTTAACAGAGAGACAGGGGATATACTGACATTTGACTCTGAAAAAAAGTATAAGACTCCGAGCGGAGAGACGGAGAGGGGTTCTATGCTGATTCTGGATAGAGCAGGACCTTACGTTCTGGAAGACAAGATAGTAGTTGCTAACCTGTTGTCGGAGGCTGAGTCTGACGTGAACTCCGAAGTTGTCGAGGAGAAGAGTTTTGGAGGCGGGGCGGGTGAAGAAGAGGAGAAAGAGTCACCTCTCGACATCTCCAAGTACTTCATCTACTTCGGCTTTGTAGTCCTGTTTTTCGAACTCCTCTACATAAAGTTCAGAGGTGATATGTGATGAAGTTCCAGTTTTTACGTCCGAAGATGCTCTACCTAATCATACCTCTAATAGCGGTGCTGTTCTTCTTGATACGTAAGAGTTTCGTCCGATTCAACCTCGACTCGGAAGGCAGGAGGAGGATGCGGAAGAAGAGAGTCTGGGTCTTTCTCTTGAGGTCAGCAGCGATAATTCTTTTGGTATTGGCTCTTGCCAGGCCGTTCGTCGAGGTTCCGATAGAAGAAGCGGGCAACCCCGAAGTAACTCTGTTGGTCGATGAGTCTGAGAGTATGGATGTCATGAACGACTCTTTCAAGGAGTCCTTTGTTGAGAGCGTTCAGAGAAGAATCCCTCTCACAGAGAGGTCTATCGCGTCGGGCAACTCCTCTTTCCTTGGGGACGGGGTGCTGAAGTTTTTGAGCCCTAATGCGAATGTTCTTCTCCTCACAGATGGCAACAACTTCGGCACGAAACTCTCGGACACCGCCCTGCACGCGACGAACATGAACGCTACGATAAGCTCCCTGACTCTGAAACCTTCTGTCAAGGAGGCGGGCGTGGAGGTCACAGGTCCCAAAAACGTCATTTCGGGCGCGGAGGAGACCTACAAGGTCGGCATAAACAGCAACTACGGCGAGGAGGTTCGTCTAAAAGTCGAACTTGACGGAGAGACAATTTTTGATGGCAAGACAAGAGAAGGCTTTACCTTTACCAGGAGTTTCAACCAAGGATATCACAAGATAAAGGCGAAGGTTTTCACTGAGGACAGGTTCTCTCAGAACAACGAGTTCTACAAAGTGGTCAATGTTCTCAAAAAGCCGAAGATACTTCTTCTTTCGGAGAGTGGCAACCCTCTGCAGAAGGTGCTCGAGGACTTGTACACTGTTGAGAGAAGAAAGAGACTTCCTTCGCAGTTGTCCGACCTACAAAAATATTACACGGTGGTGGTCAACGACATGCCGGTTGAGAGGGTGAGGAAGTTCAACATGCTTCACAAGTACCTGATGGACGAGGAGCACAACTACTACGGGAACGGCTTGGTGGTCATGGGGGGCTTCGACTCTTTCGACAGGGGCTCCTATAAAGGCTCCAGTTTTGAAGAACTGCTCCCTGTCCGAGTCGGTGAGGGTAAAAGAGAGAAGGGCAAGGCAAACCTTGTTTTTGTAATAGATGTTAGTGGAGGTGTTGGAGGCACCCGGTACGTGAAAGAAGGAGACAAGATGGTTAAAGTAGAGGACGAGGTGCCTACTATTGACATCATAAGGGCGCAGGTAAAGAACGCTATAGAGACTTTGAAGTTGGATAACCGCGTGGGCGTTATTGCTTTCGGACTGAGCACGGAGGGAAAGACAGGAGCGAGCGCAGAAGAGACGCTCTCCGAGTCTGTGAAGATACTTGAAAAACCGGACTTCCTCTACAACAACCGGAAGAGCGTTATAGATAAGGTTTCGAGGATAAAAGGCGGAGGACCTACAACTCCCGACATCGCTCTGAGGACGGCTGTTGACATGCTGAAAAGATCTTCAGGGGACAGGAACATTATCTTCTTGACGGACGGTAGGTTCTCCGCAGGCATCGGTTCTGGGCAGGATACCGCTGTAAAGAACCAGGTCTTGAACATAGTCTCTAACGCCAAGACCATGGGGGTGAAGACGATGACTGTTGGCGTTGGAAGTTCCGACGACTCTGTTTTCAGCAGGAAAGTCGACGAGCCTTTCTTGAAGACAACGGCTGCAGCGGGGGAGAGTACTTATGACAGGGCGACTCAGTTGAAGAGTCTTCTTGTGAAGTGGGGAGAGCCGGAGATGAAGGAGTTCGGAGACCCTTTCACCCTGGTCCCCTTGAGTTACACTCATTTCATAACCAAAAAGTTCATTGATAACTCCGTGACTCTGAACGCTTACAACAAAGTGGTTCCGAAGAGGTCTTCCAACCTGTTGATGACCACTGATTTCGGAGAGCCGGCTTTGACGACGTGGCATTACGGCAACGGAAGGGTGGCTGCGTTCACCGCGTTTTCCGGAGGGAGTTTCGGACCTCTTCTTGCCAAGAACAACTCTGTTCTGATATCGAGGATGGTCAACTGGGCGGTGGGTGACCCCCGGAGGAAAGAAGACTTCTCTGTCTCTGTCCCTGACGCCAGGGTAGGAAAGAGAACCGAAGCAGAGATTGTCTCCGAAGAGACCCTGAGTACATCCCTGGACCTGGAGAAGAGAGAGGACAAATACCTCTACAGATTTACACCTCAGACCGTTGGTTTTAAAGAACTGCTCGGCGTGCCTTACGCTGTAAATTACAAGAGGGAGTTCCAGGAGATCGGTATGAATCCGGAACTAAACTCCACGGTGCAGAAGACAGAGGGAAAACGTTTTAAACCAGGAGAAGTTAATAAGATTGTGGAGTTTGCCAAGCAGATCTCCAGGAGGAAAAGGGTGACTCAGAAGTTGCTGAAGTGGCCTTTTATAATAGCAGCTATAGTCCTGCTCCTCGTCGACGTCGGAATCAGAAGGGTTTTTGAGTTAAAGAAAAGAGGTTAATATTTTAATGGGCTAATGTTTTAATGTAATGCATTTGCTTGATACTCTTTTTGTTGGTTGAGAACGGATTGGCTGAGAAAGGTTGATACTATGGCAGATGATTCATTTTTGGGAAAGAAGATAAACCTCTTGCTTGTAATCGTGCTCGCAGCGGTTGTGATCGTGACTGCCGCGACTACTGTGTTTTTTAATACCACCTTGCAGAACAGGACCTCTGCTTACGAGCAGAAGGCGCAGTCTCTTCAGAAATGCGAGGGCAGAGTCCAGAACTACAAGGACAGACTTCATCAGACAAAAGAGGAGTTGAACTCTACTTCTCAGGATGTGAAGAAGTACGACACTCTTTACGAGAACAAAGTGGCTGAGTTGAAGAAGAAGAAGAAAAAGTTGGAGGATACGAAGTCAAAACTCAACCTGAAGACTCTGGAAGCGGAGCAGTTCAAGAGCAAGTACGAGGAGGTGAAGAGTGATTATCAGATCCTCAACGACAGTTATGTTTCGAAAGTCAATGAAGCGAATAATTTAGAGGACGCTCTGGGTGAAGCCTGCGATACTCTTACTTCGCTTGAAGAAGGGATTGATGAGTGCGACATGGTCGATTAGAAAGTTTAAATAAAATTTATTAAGGAAGAGTATGTGGAAAGAAAACGCGTTGTCAAGTTTTGGTTTTGAAGATGGCGATAAGAGACCTGTTTGGAGAGATACGGTATGAAGTGGCAAAGATATCACTTCTCAACTCTGTGATAGATTCGACTCTTTTCTTTCTGGTTATGAACTTGTTGTTTTCTTTGTTTTCTATAAAAATTATATATGCTCTCGTGCTGACTCTTCCTTTCTTTCTTTACAGATATTACGCCTATTCTAAAAAGATAGATCTGAACAAGGTGGAGCAGAGAAACCCTCGATTGAAGGAGATGCTCAGAACTGCCCGTGACAATGAGGACAGGGAGAACCTGATGGTGAGGGGTCTTTTCTCCGACGTGAAGGAGAAGGTGAGAGATGTCTCGAGCGGTTCTTTCTTCGACATGAGATTCGTCCTGTACAAGATAGGCGTTATCTTTGTAATATCTTTTCTCTTAGTCGGGCTGGCTTTTTTCAACGTGAACGTCAATAAGTTTGAAAACCCGTTTGCCGAGGAGATCGGCGCTCTTGAGGACTGGGCAGGAGGTTTTAAGAAGAATGATTCGAAGAAGCCCGAGGTGGACGTGGGAGATGATTCTCTCTACGGAGATGTGAAGTTGGCAGAACTCGAGGACAAGAAACTCGGAGTGGATATAAAATCTTCTTTGAACGAGGTAAATTTCAACGAGGTAGAAGACCCCGCGTCTGACGGTGAGAAGGGAGAGGAGATGTTTCCTGAAGACGTGGGTGGTACCGCTGCCGGCGCCTGCAAGGACTGCAACCTCAAGGACGTTCAGGAGTTGAAAGCTGCGGGGGAGTATTGTAAACTGGTAGATAAGTGCTGAGATAAAATGCTAAATTTTTTAAAGTAGAGTAGAAATATGAGTTTAAGACTGGTGTTTTTTGTTCAAAACGGAGGTTTTTCAGATGGAGAAGGACAAAGTAAAGGATATTGACAAACTGAAGGCTACTTTTACCGACCTGACCAGCGAGGTAGGAAAGAAAATAGTTGGTCAGAAAAAGGTCTTGAGACAGATACTGATAGCTATGCTCTGCGACGCACACGCTCTCCTTGAGAGTTACCCCGGGTTGGGGAAGACGAGTATGATAAGGGCGATCTCCGAGGTGCTGGGTCTTGAGTTCAACAGAATCCAGAATACTCCGGACCTTATGCCTTCTGACATAATTGGGACCTACGTTATAGAGGAGCGAGAGGGGAAAAAGGTTTTTAAGTTTCAGAAAGGGCCGATTTTTGCTAACATAATACTTGCTGACGAGATAAACAGGGCTACTCCGAAGACACAGGCGGCGATGCTTGAGGCGATGCAGGAGAAGCAGGTCACTGTGGGGAACCAGACTTTCTCTCTTGACAGACCTTTCTTTGTCATGGCTACTCAGAACCCGATAGACCAGGAGGGAACATATCCTCTCCCCGAGGCGCAGACTGACAGGTTCTTGTTCAAGATACTTCTCGACTACCCCGAGTTTGACAACGAGATGGAGATTGTTGACAGGTACACGCAGGCGGACGACATCGAGGACTTGAACACTCTTCTCTCAGGTGATTCTCTGAAAGTTCTTCAGAAACTCACACGGCAGGTGCCGATAGCTAATGATATAAAGACCAAGGCGGTCAAGATGGTTACGAAGACCAGGAAGGTTCCTGACCTCGTGGAGTACGGCGCCAGCCCGCGTGCGAGTCTGGGACTGGTGCTCTCTGCCAAAGCAAGGGCTCTTCTGGACGGTCGGAAATACGTCTCTTTGGAAGACGTGGAGAAGATGGCTTATCCTGTTTTGAGGCACCGCTTGGTGCTGAGTTTTGAGGCGGAGAGGGACGGCAAGTCTCCTGACGACGTGATTGAAGAGATTATTAATATGGTGTGATGCTGGCAGTGCGCCTGTTTTTTGTCCTCTAATGTTTGCTGAGTTTTCAGAGCAGTTTTGTAGTGCGTTTTTGCGGAGTGGTTCGAGATGATTGACACGGAGTTCCTCAGGAGTTTGGACAGGCTTCAACTTGTTCTTAAGAGAAAGGTCTATTCTACCTCTGCCGGCAGGCACGAGTCTGAAAGAATGGGGGAGGGGCTTATTTTTAGAGATTACAAGCCTTACGTCCCAGGAGATGATTTTAGAAACATAGATTGGAAGATTTATGCCAGGACCGGCAACCTTTTTGTGCGGAGGTACGAGGAGGAGAGGAACCTGGTTGTGCACGTGCTGGTGGATAGTTCCGGCAGTATGAAGTTTGGATCCGGCGAGAGCAAGTTTGAATACGCTGCCAAGATAGGCCTGGGCTTCACATACATGGCTTACAAGAACAACGAGAGGTTCAACTTTAACACTTTTACTGACGAGGTAACTCAGTTTAAGCCGAAGAAGGGCATGAACCAGTTGTTGAAAATAACTGATTATCTTTCTAACTTGGAGGTTGGTGGTAAGTCTGATTTTCGTGGTGCTATTAATTCTTACAAGAACAATATCAAGAGCAGGAGTCTGATTGTTGTCATCTCGGATTTTCTTTACGACCTGGATGACGTCCAGGAGGTTCTTCAGAGGTACAACAAGTCGGAGATTTTTGTGGTTCAGGTTCTGGACCCTGAGGAGAGAGAACTCTCCCTCTCCGGAGATACTATTTTGGAGGACGCCGAGACTCATGACAAGATGAGAACTTATATCTCCAACAGGATTAAGAATAAGTATACGGAGAAGTTGGAAGACCACATTTTTAAACTGAAGGATATCTCCGAGGAAGCAGAGGCTTCTTTTATCTCTGTAACTTCCAATACCCCCATCTTCGAGACTTTTTATCACATCCTGACTTGAACTCTTCTGTTTTTTCCACGCCAGATATCTTTTCAATATAGAAAACAATTGTTTTATTTACTTAATGATAGTTAAAAATCGAAAGTTTTATAAATTCATTTCGATTATTAGTTTAATCTATGGGAGATATTTTAAAATTTGAAAAAGAACCTGATAATAAAGATTCTTCAATAAATTTAGAGGAATTAACGGTATCCTTTTATGATGAATTAAAAGAAAGATTAGATAAAGATGATTCAGTCACATTACAAGTCATAACATCTTCTGAACCTGATGAAAAAACAATATTACATAATGTAAACGGAGAGTATATTGGAAAAAGTTATAAGATTTCGAATATACTTATAGAATCTGCTTTAGAATGTTATAAAGATTCTTTAAATGAATATCTTAATAACGAGGTTGAAATAGAAGTATATTAACTGACTTTCTCCGGTTTTAGTTTTTCATTCAATTGAAATAATTTTGTATAAGTAATATTTTCATAACTCTCTTGGCCTTCTATAAATCCTTTAACTATCTTAACGTTATTTTTTCTATCTTTAAAAGTTACATATTTTGATAGACCTGTTAATTCAACTGATGCTTCTTGACCATACTTTATACCTTCAAGATATACAATAATCCATTTTATAGATTCTGGTTCTTCTCCTTTTTTAATACAGCTCACCAACTCTCTAAAATTATTTTTTAATTTAGAACTTTCGCTTTCTGACTGCAAATTAATCTTCTTTAGAATCTTATTTAATTTATCTATTTTATCCATATCTACCTTTTCTTTCCAACTTTCCTTTAAATGAATCTTCTCCTTTTTCAATATATTTTCAAACTCTTTGCCAATACTTGATCCAACTTTTTTTTCCCCTTTATTTTTACTGTTTATTAATTCTTCATAAACACCTTTAATGAAGTAGTATATTCTTTCAGCGTTCTGAACTCTTATAAATCTTATATTACCATCTGAATCATTACTAGAAACAGGATCAAAATTTCTTATAATCTTTTCTAATATATCCTTCATTTTCTCTTTCTTAAACTTTTTATGCATCCAGATCTTATCATTTTTTAACAATCTATCATTTTTTAACAATCTTATATATCTATATAACATATCATATTTATTCTTCAAATCTTTATAGTTCTCATAATTCACATCATCCCAACCATCATAAAGTTCACAAAAATTACTTATCCCACTCTTTATTTCTTTAAAAAAAACCTTCGCTTTAACCATTATATCTACCTTGTTTCAATCCTTTGCTGTTTTCTATGTTTTTTATTAAATTTTTTTCATTTTTTAAACTCTTTTTTCCTATCCGAGCCCTTGATATACTCTTTCTTCTACGTTTCCTTCGTCTCCTTCTTTCTTTTTTTCTTTATAATCTTTTATAAAATCATCTATTAAAGGAGTTTTTATCGGTAGTGCGAACTTTGTGAAGTTGCTGGTTACAATGGTCTCTCCTTTGTTCAGAGAGGCGATGTTGCGGTCGTCCCTGCTCAGGTCTTGAGCAGCGCTCTCTATAATCGCTCTTCTCTCGGGCTTCATCTCCGTGCCGAGTATTATCTTGGTATTCATGTTCGCTAAGACCTCTCTCGGTATCAAGCTCGGAAGCTGAGTAATCGCTACCAGTCCTGTCTTAAACTTTCTTCCTTCACGAGCTATGGTCGAGAATATGTTCGGCCCTTTTTCAAGAACCTCTTTTCCAAGGACGCGAGGCGCCTCTTCCAACACCACGCTTACAACCGGTTTTTCATCTAAACGTCCTTCTTTCTTGTAGAACTTGTACATCTTAAGAACTTTTCTTGCCAGCAGACTCCCTACAAGTATCTCTTTCGGTCCGTTGAACTTCGAGGTGTTTACCACGACGGTTCTCCCTGACTCCAGTTCAGAAAAGATGTCTCTAACAGTAGTCTCTCCTCTGTCTGTTTTGAAAGCGCCGTTGCAGACCAATCTGTCCTCATCGTAGGTTATGTCAAGAAGGTTCATGAGTCTTCTCTGGACCACTCCGAGCGTGCTCTGATTGTACTTGTGGTCGAGATCTT
>CAYSOY010000002.1:29024-35176 GCA_964432865.1 uncultured Methanosarcinales archaeon | reverse complement strand
TCCTCTATCCAGCCCTCTCTGTACTCTTTGTAGTAAGACGATATCGCTTCTTTTTGCGCTCTGCTCCACGAAGTCACTCCTTGGAAATCTTTCGGCTTCAAAAGTTCTGTGTTGAAGAAAAGACTCTTTCCACCAGGCTCAGGGTCAGTGGTGTAGTATGAGACTTTTTCAGAGGACGGGTGCTCTTCCAAACAGTTCTTATAGTACTCATCGTGAGGGTCCAAGACGAGGAAACCACTGTACTCCCTCTCCACGGAGTCCCAGAGCATGCATTTCAGCAGGTTGCTTTTACCTCTTCCAGTAGTCCCCGATACCAACAAGTGGTGGCTTAAAGCATCTTCTCCTTTTGTGTACACCGGGAATTCTAACTCCTTGCTCCCGCTTCTCAGTCTTCCCAGGAGGAAAGGCTTCTCCGGTTTGCTCAGAAACTCTACGTCCCCTTCTTTCACCTCTCTGAGTTCTGAGAAGAAAGGAGGGGTGGTTTTGGGCTTTCTCGGTTCGTCCTCTCCGATCTCCAGTATTGGCTTTATCTTGGCGAGTCTGTAGTTCCTCAACTCTTTGTCCATGAATTCAAAATCTGTCTCTTCCTCCAGTCTCATCCCTGAGATCAGTTCGAGATTATCCTGCGAAATCTGACTGGCGAAGAGAATATCCGTTACTTGGAACAGTATCTTTCTCTCTTTTTGGTCTGCTACGAGAAGTTCTCCAATCTCAAACTCTTTGGTGGACTTCTGCCTTACAATTATCTCCTGCTGGCTCCCGCCTATAACTATGCCTTTAACCATCTGAATAAATCCTTTACTTCTCTTTTTATAAATCTATTGAAAAGACGGATCTAAAACTATCCGTCTTTTTAATCCCGAAAATTTCAAAGAAATTTTAGTTATTGAAAACACAGGTCTGAAACTGCTCGTCTTTTTAATACTCAGAAAAACTTTTTGATCTTTCTGGGACCTAAAAAATATTTTGTAATATTTTTTTTTTTAGATTCGAGAGATTCTTATCAATACTTTTTTAAATCCCTCATATTTTCTTCTATTCATGGCAGACAAAAAGAGCGGAGAAAAAGAGTTTATGAACGAACTGGTATCCCAACTGCAGGAGAAAGGATTCATATGGGGTCCCAGCCCCGAAATCTACGGAGGGATGGCGGGGTTCTACACCTACGCGCCTCTGGGAAAACTCTTGAAGAACAAAGTTGAAGGGCTAATAAGAGATTTTTTCAAAGCAGAAGATTTCTGGGAGGTGGAATGCCCGACCATAATGCCTCAAGAAGTATGGGAGACCTCCGGACACCTCGAAGGGTTCTCAGACCCGCTGGTTGAATGCAGTAGCGAAGACTGCAGGTCAGTGTTCAGAATAGACAACCTGATAGAAGAAGAACTTGACGTAGAAGTCACTCCTGAAGATTACTCAAAAATAATAGACCAAGAGAAAGTGGTCTGTCCCAACTGCTCCTCAAAATTTAAGTTGAAAATAGACTCTCACAACCTGATGATGAAGACCGAAGTAGGGACGGGCAGAGAAGCCTACAACCGACCGGAGACGGCGACCACAACCTACCTCCCTTTCAAGAGATACTTCGACTACTTCAGAAAGCAGGTGCCTTTCGGCGTTTTCCAGATAGGAAAGGCGTACAGGAACGAGATAAGCCCGAGGCACTTTATGCTCAGAACAAGGGAGTTCACCCAGGCAGAATCACAACTCTTCATATTCGAAGACCAGAAAGACACGTACGAACCCTACGACTCGGTGAAGGAGAAAAAGGTCAAGGTATTAACGGCCGACTCACAGAAAAAAGGAGCGGAGCCTGAAAGACTCAAACTCTCCAAGGCAGTAGAGAAAGGGGTTTTCAAGAACAAAGCATACGCCTACACCGTCTGCATAGCTTATCAACTCTTGAAAGAAACAGGTCTGCCCGAGAAGAACCTCCGTCTGAGACAACACAAAGAAGACGAGATGGCTTTCTACGCCGACGACGCCTGGGACATCGAGATAGAACTCAAGAGTTTCGGCTGGGAAGAACTCTGTGGAATCCACGACAGAACAGACTACGACTTAAAACAGCACGAGAAAGAGTCCGAAGAGAAGATGAGGGTTTCAGACCAGGACCACAAGAAAGAGATCCCTCACGTGCTGGAGATAGCTTTCGGAGTTGACAGGATAGTATACTCCGTGCTGGACACATTCTACAAGATAAGAACAGAGGAGGAAGGAAAGACCTGCTTCGAAGTAAAACCCTCCCTGGCACCTATAGATGTAAGCGTCTTTCCCTTGGTAAGAAAAGACAGCCTTCCTGAAAAAGCCAGAGAAGTTCACGAAGACCTGAGCAAGGATTTCTCCTCAATCTACGACGAAAAAGGAAGTATCGGGAAGAGGTACTTGAGAAGTTCCGAGAAGGGAATACCTTTTGCCGTGACTGTGGACTACGACACTATGGAAGATGACACCGTGACGATAAGGGAGAGAGATTCTGAAGAGCAGGTGAGGGTGAAGGTAGAGAACTTGAGAGAGACCTTGAAAGTCCTGGTACGCGAGGAGAAAACCTTTGAAGAATTAAAAAAGAGTTGAAGTAAGAATTAACATAAGAATCTTCTAAGTAAAAAGATAACTTTCTAAACAATAGAAATTAGTTGAAGAAATTAGTTCATGCAAGGAGCATTACTTCCCCCAAAACAGCCCTTTGTACTCTCCAATCTCATCCCTCTTCAAATCTATGTCGTGAGGGCTTCCTTCTCTTATAGATGCTTTCGACCTCAACTCCATGTGCGCGTCCTCTCTTAACCCTTCGAGGTCTCTGCACCCGAGGTTGGTCATCGTTGACTTCAACACCTTCTTGCTTTTCCTGACAACTTTTTTCAGACTTCCCGCGTAGGGAACCCATCCCACGACTCCTTCTTCAAAAGGTAGTTCGCTCTCTTTGTCTTCGTGATACCTCCTCCAGTTCTGAGCCTTTTTAGAACCTTCGCCCCAGTACGGCTTTGACAACCCTTTTCCTTCGGCAACTCTTTTCTTCGTAGGGCTCTCTTCCGTCCTGGCAAAGTATCTTCCCATCATCACAAAGTCAGCCCCAGTTGCCAAACTGAGGAGTATGTGGGAGTCTTGCGAGAGCCCGCCGTCCGAGCAGACAGGTATGTACTCTCCTTTCTCTTTGAAGTGGTGGTCTCGGGCTTCGACGACTTCTGACACCGCTGTCGCCTGCCCTCTTCCTATGCCTTTGACCTCCTGCGTGATGCAGATGGAGCCTCCGCCTATACCTACCTTTACAAAGTCAGCTCCGTTCTCCGCCAGGAACTCGAATCCTCTCTTGTCAACTATGTTACCAGCACCTACAGGTATTTCAGGATAGTTCTTCTTAACCCAGTCAAGAGTATCTTTCACATACTCGCTGTGCCCGTCTGACGTGTCTATTACCAGAACGTCCACGCCTGCTTTTACGAGCTCAGGGGTTCTTTCCTTGTAGTCGTGGGTGTTTATCGCTGCGCCCACTATAAGTTTCTTCTCCTCGTCTTCCAACGCGTTGGGGTACTCCTTGGTCATATCTCTGTCCTTCTTGAAGACCAACTTCTTCAGTTTTTTCTCTTCATCGATTATCGGTATGCATGACTTTTTTGAATCTCTGAGAATCTTGTTTGCTTCTTCAAGGCTTATTCCCTCACTGCCCGTTCTCAACTCTTTGAAAGGAGTCATCAACTCTTTGACCTTGGTCTCCTCCGAGTCGTAGCCTTTCCAGTAGTCCTGGTCAGTGAGCATCCCCAGAAGTTTAGAATTGTTCTTTCCGTCTTTTGTGATGGGTATCGTGGAGTAGCCTGTTTTTTCAGTAATCTCTATCCCCTCTTTTAGTTGGGCGTTCGGGCTTAGGTTTACTTTCGACTCTACAAACCCTGCCTTGTAATCCTTGACTTTCGAGACCATCTCTGCTTCTGACTTTATGGGCTGTGAGGCGAATATGAAACTCATACCTCCCTCCTTGGCGAGCGCTATAGCCAGTTCGGGACCGGAGACTGCCTGCATGCAGGCAGAGGTCAGAGGAGTCTTCAACTCTATATCAGAACTCTCCCCTTCTGAGAACTTCAGAAGAGGTGTTTTCAGAGAAATATCTTCGGAACTCATGTTCTTCTTAGTATGCCCAGGAATAAGTATGTACTCTGCGAAAGTCCTGCTCACACTATCCAAATGCTCAACCATGTACTTAGATATACCTGGTTTTATATAAATCTTTTTCATAACTCTCCACAAACCGGAAATGAAGATACTCTAATAGAATAAGAATATTTAATAGAATACTTTTCCAATATCCCCGATATCAACAACATTTATATACTTCTTCTCCTACAACTACTTCTGAGGTGAGGTTTTTTTGTTCGATGTCATAACTTGTGGGTCTTCAACAGTAGATGTCTTTCTGAGGTCAGAGTCGGAAACCATAGATATAAAAACCAGGGAGTCGGAAGAGGAACTTATAGCCTACCCTCTCGGAAGCAAACTTTTAGTAGAGGATATAGACTTCATGATAGGCGGTGGGGGGACGAACACAGCTTTTACTTTCTCAAAGTCAGGTTTGAAAACAGGTTATTGCGGAGTCATCGGCAGAGACATAACTGGTTTCCAAATCCACAAGTTCTTAGAAGACGAAGACATAGAGTTCCTTGGAACGCCGGGGGAGAAATCCGGTTTCTCAGTAATACTTGACAGCATAGAACACAACAGAACAATCCTGGCATACAAAGGGAGCAACAACCACTTGAGATACGAAGACCTGGATCTTAGCCAGTTGGAGACCGAGTGGTTCTATTTCACGAGTATGGTCGGCGAGAGTTTCCAAACCCTGAAGAAACTTGCCAGGAATTCACCCGGTGCAAAGATAGCTTTCAACCCGAGCAACTACTTATGCGAAGAAGGAATAGATTTCTTGAAAGAGATACTTGCACTCTCCGAAGTCCTGATACTCAACAAGGAAGAAGCGAAACTCTTGGCAGGAGAGAAGAGCCTTACGGTTCTTCTGAAAAAACTCTCCTCTACGGGTCCTGACACAGTTTGCATAACCGAAGGGTCTGAAGGAGTCCACGTCCTCAACAAAGACTCTGTCTACTTTGGAAAGCCCCTTGGAGAAGCAGAAGAGGCAACGGGCGCCGGCGACGCTTTCGGCTCGGGCTTCGTCTCCGGGCTGGTAAAAGAAGAGCCCCTGGAAAAGTCAATGCTTAGAGGTATGCTGAACGCAGAGTCCGTGATCCAGGAGAGAGGTGCCAAGAGAGGAGTGCTGGGCGAGGAAGAGTTGAAAGAGTTGATGAACCAGCCCGGGGCAGAAGAGAGGTTGAAGGAGATAGAGGAGAGCAGACGCCCATTGGAACGCTAACCACTCGTCCGAAACTTCAAAAACTTTATAAACAACTGTTTTACCTTTCTAACATATGATACTGGGCAGAATTATAGGGAAATCCACTACCAACAAGTTTACTTTTGAAGTGAAAGATTTTGAAGGAGAGAGCGGAGCCAGGAAGTTCGACTACGTGCAGGTGATGCACAAGGATTACGGATACGTCTTGGGACAGATAATAGAGATAGAACTCTCGAAAGAGGAGAAGAAGGCAGAGTGCAACGTTCTTGGATACAAAGACGAAGAAGACGAGAGAGTGAAGCCGATAAGAACCCCTCTCGAAGTCGGGTCTGAAGTGCTGAAGGCAGAGGACTCGTTTGTAAAAGAGATTATAGAACTATCCTCTGAAAAAAAGTCGGCGCTTGTAGGAAAACTGGACAGGACCAACATCTCTGTAAATTTAGAACTTAACAAACTCCTCACAAAACACGTCTCCGTGCTGGCAAAGACAGGCGCGGGGAAGAGTTACACAGTAGGCGTACTGCTGGAAGAGATACTCTCTAAAAACATTCCTGTAGTGGTGATAGACCCGCACGGAGAGTACTCCGGGTTGAAAAAGCCGGCGGGGGAAGAGGAAAGAGAGAGACTCGCCTACTACAAGTTGGAGCCGGAAGGCTTTCCAATACAGGAGTACGGGGATAAAGAGAACAATTCGAAGAAAGAGATGAAGCCTCTTAAACTCAGCAAGGATCTCAGCCAGGAAGAGTTGATTGACCTCCTGCCGGGCAGTCTCAACAACAAACAGAGAGGCTTGCTCCACTCGGCTTTTAAAAGA
>CAYSOY010000002.1:11951-29014 GCA_964432865.1 uncultured Methanosarcinales archaeon | reverse complement strand
CCCTGATAACAGTGCTCGAGGAAGAAGACGGGACTTCGAAGTGGTCTCTCGTTGAGAAACTGGAGTCTTTGAAGAAGTTAAATCTTTTCTCAAGCGCGCCCACTCCTTACAACGAGTTAGTGAACAGAGAGGAGGGTGCGGTGTTGAACTTTAAAGGAATACCTCCTGAGGTGCAGGAGATGATAGTCTACAAACTTTCTAAAGACCTCTTTGAACTGAGGAAGCAGGAGAAGATACCTCCTTTCTTTCTCGTCGTGGAGGAGGCGCACAACTACTGCCCCGAGAGGAGTTTCGGCGAGGCAAAGAGTAGCGGGATTCTCAGGACAATCGCAAGCGAAGGAAGAAAGTTCGGCCTGGGGTTATGTGCGGTCAGCCAGAGACCCGCCCGCGTGGACAAATCAGTTCTCAGCCAGTGCAGTACCCAACTTGTTCTAAAAGTGACCAATCCCAACGACTTGAAAGCCGTCAGTTCCAGCGTGGAGGGGATAACCTCCGAGGTTCAGAACGAGATAAAGAACCTGCCCGTGGGAACAGCTCTTATTACAGGAGTGGTGGACATGCCTCTTTTTGTCAACGTAAGACCGAGGATGTCCAGCCACGAAGGAGAGACGATAGAGATATTAGAAGAGGAGCAAGGCCCGGGGTTTCCCAACTCCGAGATGCTTCAGGTAATAAAGCCTTCAGTCAGTGTAAGAGACATGGAACTGATGAGCGAAGAAGACGAAGAGGTAGAAGCGAACCTTCTGCCGTGCTTTCTCATAAACTGTTCTGAAGAGAGCGCCGAGTACAACCTACTTTTTGAGAGAGCCGAGGGCACTCTCATAGTCGAAGAGGACTCTTTCCAGAAGAGAAAACTCCCTGAACTGAAGGAGTTGGGCTCGGACGGAGTCGCGGTTCTAAAAACAGCGCACAAACTGGAAGAGTTCACTCTGAAAGAGTTGATGGAGAACCTTCAGGGAAAGAGTTCCGGACAGGCGCTTCGCAGAAAGATGACTTACCTCCTGGAGAAGAACTACCTCTCCAAGAAGAGCGAGTCTTCAGAAGACACAGAGAGCGAGGAGAGGGAGGAGAAAGAGAGTGAGGAGGTTGAAGGTTTAGAAGAAGATAGATACGCTGAGGAGAGATTTTCAGTCTCAGACAACTACCACCTTTCAAAAATCTCAGATGCTAGTTTCAACAGAACCCCTGATTACGAGATGGTCGACTACACAAGCAAAGTAGAGCCCGACCAGGCGTGGGATGAGGACTCTGTGAAAGAGTTGATCTCACAGTTTACAAAAGTGGAGGCTGTCCAGAAGTGCTGGTTGCTGGAGTACGAACTGGTTCCATCTACCAAAGAGAAGAGTGACGGCGGTTCAGAGAGCGAGGATTATTCTAAAGAAAGACCTGAAACGAGTTCTGAAGAGGATTGAAAAACTTTACTGAAAGGAGGGAATGTTTCCATGGAAGACCTTATTATAGAGAAAGGCAGGTCTCTCAGAAAAGAGGAGTGGGAAGAAGAAATTCTCAAACTCAAAGAAGAGGTCCAGAAGAAGAAACCTTTAAGCAACCCTGCTGAGAAGATATCTGGCGTTCTAAAAAGAACAGTAGGGAAGAACGTCGGCGAGGAAGAAGAAGTCGCGGTTATGTTCTCCGGAGGAGTAGACTCCACTCTTATAGCGCTGATTCTCAATGAGAAAGGAATAAATTTTACCTGCTACACCGTCGGTTTTAAAGAGGAGAAGACCAAGATGCCGGGTGACGTCGTCTGGGCAGAGAGGGTGGCTGAGAAGTTGGGTTTCTCGCAGGAAACAGTGATGATGGGGTTTGAGAAAGCAGAAAAACTTGCTGAGAGGACGGTTTCTGAACTCGGATACCAAGGAGGAAGGCAGGACATAGTAAACATAGGTGTGGGGATGGTGGAAACAGCGGTTTTTGAACTATTGAAAGAGAGTTCGATAGACAAGGTTTTTTCAGGACTCGGCTCTGAAGAGATATTCGCAGGGTATCGGAGGCACGACAACGCAGAAGACCTGCAAGCGGAGTGCTGGGACGGCTTGAGGAAACTCTACGTGAAGGATTTAGCAAGAGAGATACCTCTCCTGACCCGCTACGACTTGACGCCTTCCCTTCCTTTCTTGGCGGGGGAAGTAATCTCAACTGCTATGAGGTCTCCTCCTGAGAAGAAGATGAGCGATGAGAGGAAGAAAGTTGTGTTGCGAGAAGCAGCAGTTCTTCTCGGACTCGAAGAAGAGTTTGCCTGGAGGAAGAAGAGAGCCGCGCAGTACGGAAGCAGAACAGACTCTGCCATTTCGAAACTGGCGAAGAGAGCAGGGTACAAGTACAAGAAGGAATACTTGAATAGTATTAAGGATAGTATTAATTGATGTTAAGAGAAATTATGTTGTTAAGAGAAATTCTTATGGATATGGAAAGCAAAATAGAACACAGAACACCTTACAAGATAGAGATACGATATATAACTATAACGATTATAACCATATTACAACATAATATTTATAAACCCCTCCTAATTCCTTCTTTTCTATGACAGAAGTAAAGATTTTCAACAAGTGGCCTACCGAGGATATAGAGGTTAAAGATGAGGGTTTGAAGAGGTACATATCTCTCCACCCCGTCGTAGTTCCGAGGTCGGGCGCCCGCTACGCCGACAGCAGGTTCCACAAGTCGGAAGTACACCTGGTGGAGCGTCTGATAAACAAGGTTATGGTACCGGGCCACCGGGCGGACAAGCACACAGTCACATCCGGCCACAATACTGGCAAGGCAGGGAAGGCGTACAGGATAGTTGAAAACGCACTCGAATACGTAGAGGAGAAACTCGGGAAGAACCCTGTAGAGGTGCTTGTGAGAGCCGTTGAGAACGGCGCGCCCAGAGAGGAGATAATAACCATCGAGTACGGAGGGGCGAGGTATCCAAAAGCGATAGAGTCTGCTCCTCAGAGAAGAGTCGATCTCTCTGTAAAGTTGCTGGTCCACGGAGCCCACGACAAGTCTTTCAATTCTAAAAAGAGCGCCTCCGACGCTTTGGCAGAGGAGATAATATCTGCGTATAACAAAGACAAGAGTGCCAGAGTAATCTCTAAAAAACTTCAGACCGAGAGGCAGGCAGACTCCAGCAGATAATTATAATTTATAATCGATAATAAGGGTAATTAAGAGTAATTAAGTTAAATAATTAAAATTAATTATGTTAAATAATCAATATTAAATCTCAAGAACAAATAATTTATAAATACTTCTTGTTGTTATTAAAGGAAAATGGGCAAGTTAGAGAGAAGTCTGAGTTTTCCAGTAATCCTGCTGATAACCATAAACTCTATAATGGGCACAGGAATATTCTTCCTGCCGGCGGTGGGGGCCAAGGTTGCAGGCGCCGCTTCTATAATCTCCTGGATCGTACTATCCTTGATTTCCATATACATCGCCACGTGTTTTGGCGAACTCTCAAGTATGTTCCCTAAAGCAGGCGGTATCTACGAGTTCTGCAAGCAGGCGTACGGCAGTTTCACCTCATTTGTAATAGGCTGGATGACTCTTATAGCGGGTAATGTGACCATAGCAATGCTCGTGGTCGGAGCGGTCAGATACCTCAACCCTTCCCTGCCGTACTTTGCCAAGATCGGGATAAGTCTGGGATTCATACTAGCGTTCAACCTGATGGCTTACGAGGGGATGAAGACAAGCGCTGTGATGCTGGTCGCGTTCTCCATAATAACCTTGACTTCTATTTTCGGTCTGATAATTCCGGGTATCTTCCATTTTCAACTTTCAAACATCCTCCCTTTGGTCAAAGACAACTTTTTTGCCACGACTTCTCTGGTGTTCATAGGGATATTCTTCATAGCAGAGACTTTCTTTGGCTGGGAGACGGCGACTTTCCTCGCGGAGGAGACAAAAAACCCTCGGAAAGTCCTTCCAAAAGCCCTTGTCTACGGCACGGTGCTGATAGCTCTAATCTGCATATCTTTTGTACTTGTGTCTCTGGGCTCTATAAAGCCAGAGGTATTTGGCAGTTCTTTAACTCCTCTCACCGATCTTTCGAAGTTATTCTATGGCTCCGTCGGCGGGACGGTGTTCACACTTCTTGTCTACCTCTCTATCATCGGAAGTGTCGCTGGATGGGTGGTGGCAGGTCCCCGTCTGATACTGGCGCTGGCAGAAGATAAACTCTTCCTAAGCCAGTGTGCGAGGATACACCCTGAGAAGAAAACTCCTTACATAGCGATTCTCTTCCAGACCGTGCTGACCAGTATACTGGTAGTGGTGGGGTCTGGCTCGTACGAGACACTCCTTGAGATACTGCTCCCTCTGGTACTGGTAATCTACTCCTTCACGATACTAAGCGTTACTGTCCTGAGGTATAAGAAGCCAGACCTTGAGAGATTCTACACCGCACCTTTCGGCAAGGTAGGGCCTATAGCCACGGTTATAATACTCTTTTCTTTAATCGGTTACTGGCTTTTCAACATCCACGGGGCTTTCACAATAGCCCGGCTGGGAGTATCTTTCGTCATCGTGGGAATCCCGATATACTTTCTGCTCTCTTTCTACTACAACCCCGAGGCGATAATGAAGTTTAACGCTCTCTTCTCCCGCCTCTCTATCTGGATGGAGGACTTCCTCCTACCTGTCAGTTTGAGAGAGGAGTTGGTGCTTGCCCTTGACGACTTGGAGGGGAAGACCGTGCTTGAGTTCGGCTCCGGCGTAGGAACTTTTACTATGCACCTTGCCGAGGAGGTCGGTGCTGAGGGCGAGATAATTGCGACGGATTTGAGCGAGAAGAGCCTCTCTCTTCTTGAGGATAGGTTAAAGGAAGAGGGGCATGAACACGTCTCTCTGCTCCACGACCCACACCAGGTGAACCGGATTCATCCCAGGCTGAAGAACATGGAGATAGATGCTGTTTTCTCCGTAGGTAACATCAGTTACATCCAAGAGTTCGAGAAGATTGTCTCCGACTTGAACGAGATACTCCCGCCCGAAGGAGAGATATGTTTTTTGGAGTACACCGACTATTTCAAGTTCCTCCCCAACGCCGGCTGGCTCTCTAAACCAGAGAAGATCGAAGAAATTTTTAGAGAAAACGGCTTTTCTGTCGAGGTCAGCAAGATAAATGGCTGGTTCTGGAACTACTTGTTCATTTACGGAAGGAAGAAGTCCGAAGACGTCCCTTATATATAATCCTGTAGTTTTAAATCTAATCTTAAATTTAATTTTAAATCTAATTGTATTAACTCTAATTATAATTTTCCACGAATAACTTGCAGAGTAGAGAAGTGAGAGAAAAACTTATTTAAATGAGTCTCTCTTTCCACAGTAGTATGAGCAAGAAACTTTTCGCAGATTTAAACCTGCCGAAGACCAGATATTTTGAGAGAGACGCGGGTTTCTGGAGGAGAACGTTCGCTCTCATCTTAGACCTCTTAGTACTAGACTTTACTATCATGATACCTTTTGAGTCATTCTTCCTGCGGTACGATCCTTCTAAGTTCCTCTCCACCCAGGCAGTCCTTTCCTCAGACACCTACTCTGCTTTGATTGTTCTCTCTTCACTCGCAGTATCGTACTTCGTCCTCCAGCAGTACTTGATAGGCAGGACCGTGGGTATGATGATAATGAATATAAGAGTCAAGGAAGACCTCGGGTTCTGGAAAGCGGTTTTGAGAAACCTCCATTTCATCCCAGTTTTTCCTTTCGCAATACTCTGGGTCGTGGAGCCTCTCTACTTAATTTTCAAGAAAGAACGGTTTTTGGAGGGGCTTACAGGCACAAGCACGGTGCAGACAATTACGCACCAGAGTTAACAAGTTCCACATACTAAGTTCCACATACTAAAGTCCAGGCATCGATGAAGTCGATAGCGTTGCAGTCAAGAAAAAAAGTCCAGGAGGAAGAAGAGAAGCGGTGACAATGAAAGATGATTTAATATATTGATTAATACTTAATGATTTGGAAAGGTGATTTTTATGGCGAAAAAGAAAGACTCAAAGAAGAGCAGTAACAGCAGAGAAGACAGAAAGAGCAGTAAGAAGAAGAGCAGTGGTAAAGATAAAAATGTTGCAGAGTCGAAAGATTCAGATTCCCCTCCAAAACCCCGCAGTAAGTTGTGGGGGGCAAAGAAAAAGAGAGTGAGGGAAGGGGAGCCTGACAGGATGTCTTTGAAGAAAAAGATAGTCGTGACCGTTGCAGTACTGGCTGCTTTGACTCTTATAGGAAGTTTTCTCTCCTTGATAATAACTGCTACCGGCACTCTCTCAGGAGTCTCTGAGAAGACAGGCAACGTAGCCCTTATAAAGATAAACGGTCCTGTCTCCGTAGGGTCTGAGAGGATTCTCGGAGAGAGCGTTGTCTCCTCCACAAGTGTTGTTGAGAAGATAGAGAAAGCAGAGGAGAACAGCGACATCGAAGCAATAGTTCTTGATATCAACTCTCCTGGTGGCACGCCTGTTGCCAGCGACGAGATAGGAGAGGCTGTAAGTAAAACTGAGAAGCCTACAGTTGCTTGGATAAGAGAACTCGGCGCCAGCGGAGCGTACTGGATAGCGTCCAACTCAGACCACTTAGTGGCGAACAGGATGTCTATAACTGGGAGCATAGGTGTTTCTGGGAGTTATCTTGGCTTCGCAGAGTTCATAGAACAGCACAACGTCTCCTACAACAGGCTGGTATCCGGTGAGAAGAAAGACGTAGGCTCTCCTTTGAAAAAACTGAGGGAGTCTGACAAAGAGTTCCTGCAGGAGAAACTGGACTCCATCCGGCAGGAGTTTGTCAGCGAAGTCTCTGAGAACAGGAACCTCTCGCTTTCCGAAGTCGAAAACCTGGCTACAGGGGAGTACTTCCTCGGAAAAGAGGCTGTGAAGAACGGCCTCATGGACCAACTGGGGGGGAGAGACGAAGTCGTCTCTTACTTGAAGAAGAGGAACGTGACAGAAGTAGAGTTCAGGAGTTACAGGCAGAAAAGATCCTTCTGGGATAAACTCGTAGACCTTGAAGTCAACGTAGGGTTCTCAGGCGGGAAGAGGGAAATAATGCTTGAGTGAACGGAATGAACTCTGAAAAAATCGAGGGCGAAGAGAATACCAGTTCCTTTTTTCTGCAGTGCTTTAACCCTGTTTTTCTTCTTCTTTTTGAACTATCCCTTATTTTTTCACCACCCGAAAACTTTATATAATGTTTTTCTTAGTTTTTAACAATAAAGATGGAGCAGAGCGTTTTCAGAGGAGCTTTGGAGTTCCTTTTTGACCTGGGAGTTTACGATGTAATCCTTCCTTTCTTGTTAGTATTTACTATAATGTATGCTATTCTTGAGAAGACCAAGATCCTTGGAACCGAAGAAGCAAGGGTTGTCGGCGAATCAGATTCTGACAGGACTGTCTCGAGGAAGAACTTGAACGCGATGGTCTCTTTTGTCACGTCTTTCTTTGTTGTAGCCAGTACGCAACTCGTTGGGATGATACATCAGTTCGTAGCCAACGTGGCCCTGGTGCTGATTATAATCGTGATGTTCATGCTCTTGGTAGGCAGTTTCCACGAAGAAAAAGAGAAGCCCTTCTTTCTGGAAGGAGGGTGGAGGTCGAGTTTCATATGGATAACTTTTATAATAATAATCTTGATAACTCTGAGTTCACTCGGGTGGCTGACCCCCGCGTGGAACTACATGATAAGTTATTGGGATACAAGGATGGTTTCAACGATAATTTTATTAATACTTGTTGTTGGAGCTATGATGTTCGTGGTTAAAGAACCTAAAAAAGAGAAAGAGGAGGATTGAGAAAATGGCTTTTATGCAAGGATACAGCAGTGGAGGACAGTTTTATACATTTGAAGTTTTGGAGAGGATGGGCGTCTTCGACGTCATCCTGCCTTTCATACTGATATTTACTATTGTGTACGCAGTGCTTCAGAAGACGAAGATTCTTGGCGAGAGAAAGAACTTCAATGTTGTGATAGCTTTGGTAATGGGTCTCAGCGTTGTCTTCCCTCACGTGATGGGATATTATCCTCCTGAGAGAGACATAGTCAATATAATAAACCAGGCACTGCCTCAGATCTCGCTTGCGATAGTCGGGATAATAATGGTTCTGCTAATACTTGGCGTCTTCGGAAGCAAGTGGCAGGTGTGGAACACCCCTCTTTCAGGCTGGGCTGTTCTTCTGGCGATAGGGATAGTAGGGCTCTCTTTTGCCTCCGCTGCAGGCTGGAATATCCCTCGGTGGCTCTCCTTCCTCAACAACCCGGAGATAAGATCAGTACTTGTCGTAATACTTGTTTTTGCAGTAATTATATGGTTTATAACCAAAGAGGAGAAAGAGGAGAAATCAGGTATGAGCAAGTTCGTAGAAGGATTAGGTGAAGGATGGGAAGACTCTTAAGTAGGTTTAGTAGAAGATTAATCAGTATAATACAATACGAGTAAGACAAGGTAAAGGTTGACTCGAGGCGATAATAATGGCGACGTTTTTAGGAGCATCACTGCTTGGAAAGTTCAGCGCGATATTTATCTTCCTGCTAGTATACTCTATAGTCTGGGGTCTTCTCACGTGGATGGATCCTTTCGGCACGGAAGACACAAAAACAGGGCTTGGCATATACGGTATTATTGCACTGGCAGTGGCTTTTCTTATAGTCGTGAGCAGGACCGCGACCTATATAATTTCTTTCGTCACCCCTTGGTTTGTGGTCTTCGCTATAGTGGTCTTCTTCCTGCTGTTCGTAGTGAAAATGTTCAACGTTTCAGACGATGACTTGAGAGATGTGATCGGAAAGTACGGCTCGATATACACCTGGATTATTGTGATATCTGTGGTTATTGTATTCTTCTCACTGGCCAACGCTTTTGGACAGCCGGCTCTTGAAGCAACTGAGGGACCTTCTGATTCTTCCGGCAAGGGCCAGGCTCAGCAGGGAGGACCAGACGAGGTTATCGGTCCTTCTCAGTCTCAGGACGGCAAGGTCTCATCAGGAGAAGGCAGTGAGCCAGCAGGAGGTTCTGGCGAAGGCCCCACGCCCGGCACCCCTGGAGCCACGGCGACAGGCGACTTCAACACCAACTTCATAAACACCTTGGTGCATCCCAAAGTCCTCGGTCTTCTATTCTTACTCCTCTTAGGCTCTTTCACGGTTATGTTCTTGAGCAAGAGAGTGAAAGAGTATTAAAAAAGAAACATCTCTGATGAAAACCTTTTTTTGGACTCAAGAAATCCTTAAAGTTATCCCTTAAAAATTATTCTTTCTACTTGTCTTTCTTCTTTTGAGATTTTTTCAGTTCAGAGGTGATTTTAGAAAGTTCCCCCACGGTCTCTACGAATTTAGGAAGGACTTTTCTGAAAGCTTTCTCCATGGCTTTGACTTCAGATCCGACTTCCTGGATGTTCTGGTCGTACTCTCCGACCTTCCCTACTACGGACTCGTGGAGTTTGTCAAACCTGTCTTCGAGGTCTTCGAATTTCTGCTCGAGTTTATTTATCTTCTCCTCCGTGGACTCTTTCCATTTTATTACTTTCTGGATGTCGGAGGATATGCTCTCCCATTTCTCTTCGATGAGTGATTCTATGAGTTCTTCGTCGCTGATAGGAGGGTTTTCAGACCTTCCTTGGTTTTGGCTCTGCTCTGCCTGGCCTCTGTTTTGAGATGAGGGGTTTGGCGGGTTGGACTGTCCAGTCTGCCTTCTCTTATTTGGACTACTCCCTGCTTGGCTTGTCTGGATCCCCAACTCGTTCAGCGTGTTGAATATCTCTGTTGTAGAGTACCCGTCTTTCTGAAGCGTCTGGATTATCTGGTTGTTTGTCAGCCCCTGGGATTTCATCTTCTTTATCTTTTCAGTGGGCAGTCTGCTCGAACTGTTCTCTCCTGTTGGCTCAGGCATCTTAACACCTCTCTAATTTTTTTTTAGTTACTGACTCTGTCTTCTTATAATCCTCTCTTGGTTTATAACTCTTTTGTATGTTTTTTCGACTCTTATATTCCTTTATTCTTTTTTCTCTTTCTTCTGTGTTCTGCTCTCCTCTCTTTCTCTGTTCTCTCTGTTGATTCTCTCCTTTGATTCGATCAGTTTCTTTGCTTCTTCTCTTGTTATGAAGTTCATCGGCTCCCACATCTCTACGTATCTCTTGAACGTTCTGAACTCGTGCTTGTCCACGGTGTTGACACCTACGCCTGACCCCATCTCGTCGACTTTTTTCTCTATCTCTGCCAGTCTCTTCTTTGATTTCAGAATTTTCTCCTTCAGCATCTTCAGTTCTTTCCTTATATCCTGCTCGAAGTCGATCATGTTCTGGTCTGTCAACTGCGTTTTCTTTCTCAAGTTGAGGTATCTCTCTTCCAAGACTCTCAGCCTGGAAGCTGTGTTGTTTATCTTGTTGGAGAACTCCTCTATTCTGTTCAGTTCCGGATGTTTCTTATGCTTCTTCTTACCCTTTTTCTCTTTATTGCCGGAGAAGAGTTTTGGCTCTGCCATACTCTCTTAACTTACAAACTGATTATTTAAAAGTTGTGGTTTCTGTTTTCTTTGAAAAAATGGGTCTGAAACCTCTTAGTGGAGTAGGAAAGTGTTTTTTTAATCTTTCAAAAGATCTGTAATGATTTATTAGATTAATATCAACTCGGCACTAATTTTTTTGAAATCTTTTTGCTTCTCCTGATAAAGCAAGATTTATAAATGTCCTTCTCTTTTCTTTGTTTGAGATTTATGGGAGACCAGATTCAGATAATTGTAAGCAAGAGGACGATGGAGAGGATAATCTACTGGGTTATCATAACTCTCCTTGCGGTTCTCTTGGTAAAAGCGTACTTCTTTGATTCAGGGGGTCTTATGGAGGGCTCCTCGCTTACCGGCTCCACACTTACCAACATTTCTACCAACTCTTCCCAAACTTCCGGAGTCAACAGTTCTAACAGCGCAAAGAATAATTCAAGGAATAAATCCAACAGTTCAGACGGGGAGAGCGGAGATGACAGCGTAGATGCTACCTGCTCCGACGGCGAGCAGAACCAGGACGAGACAGGAGTAGACTGCGGAGGCGTCTGTACGGATATAAACGGCGCTTACTACTACGACGGAGAGTGCCACGAGGAAGAAGAGGAGACGCTTTCACACGAGTACAGTTTAGATATAAAAGACGTGACGGTGGAGTATTCCAACGGCACGGGAAAGCCCCGAGTCACCACGGTAGATGTGGTCTTCGAGAACGGTATGGCTGACGACCTCAAATCTCCTGTTATGAAGGTGTGGCTGAAGAGCAGTTCCAACTCTCTACTCATGCAGTACGATTTTACAGACGAGGTCGACCACTACGCTCTTCTAAACCTGGATGACGTCGCTTCCGGCGATACCGTTGATAGAGCGTTCTCTCTTGAAGGAAAATATTTCGCAAGTTCTTACATCTCAGATGTTGATGCAGACGACACTTTTAAGGTAGAAGTGGAGATAATAGACAGTGATGAAGAGGTAGTGGCAGAGGACCTGTTCGTGGTGGAGCAGTAATTATTAACTTCTTATACTGTCCAGTATGTCGTGTGCGTTCGAGGTTTTTAGAACTCTTTCTATGTCTTTCCTCTTCTTCCCCGCCTTACTCATCAGTTTTGTTCTGAGCCGAACTGCCTCTCTATGGGGGACTCTTGCCTCCCTGTCTGCTTTTATCAACCCATACGGGTATCCGAGGAAAACAGGGTCTTTTGCGTGCTCTTTCAGAGTCTCTACGAGTTCCAAAACGCCCTCTTCTTCTGCTTCGAGCGGTGCGTCCAGTCGAAATACGTATTCTGAGTGCGGGTTCAACTTTACAAAGAACACCTCTCCTTTCATCAACTTGTTGTTTATCTCCAGTTCTGTCTGGTAGAGCCATTCTCTGCGGTCTGCTTTTTGGAGCAGTGAGGTACAGGCGTTCTTCCCTCTTGTAGTGGTAGTCTGAGTTGTTTTTGCCAGTCCGAAAGATCTGTTTTTAACACCTTCGGGTAAGTCCCGACGTATCTTTGCTTCGTGGGTGGTGTTCGCTTCGAGGGAGCCGTCCCTCACTATGAAGTCTTCGTCTGGTGTTCTTTCAGCCATCGAGGTCTCTAAGATTTCTCTTCCGAGTTCTGCGCATCTTTGAGGCGCCATTCTGGAGTCGCCTATCTTGAGTTCGGGGTCTGACGGGTCGATTATTATGTTTTTGAACTCTTCTTTGAGTTCTTCGCCGTAGAAACTTATCTCGTAGAGCACTCCTTCTTCTTTAATACTCTTTTCTCTGATGGTCCTTACCAGGAGGTATCCTTCCTTCTTCGACACTTTCTTGTGTTCTTTTCCTCTGTATTTTACTGCTGAACCTCTTATCCTCTGGAGAGTGAACTCTTTGTTTCCTATTATCTCTGCGTTCCCTCCATCTATAAACACGACGGTGTTCTTCTCCTTGCGTTTTTGCTTTTCTATAGGTTTGAATCTTTTCTTTTCCACCTGTTTTTTTGATTTTTGGATTTTCAGTACGGGTTTTTCCTCTTCTCTGCTTATCTCTGCGATTTTCTCTATTATTTCTTCAAACATATAGAACCACTCTCTCTTTCCAGACAGTTCTCTCTTTGTGCTTCTTCTTTGGTCGCTCTCTTACTTTCCTTCCGGCTCGCCTGCTCTCCGAGTCTCTTTCTTCTTATACCCTCTTTTCGGATGGAACCTTTTGACATCCTCCCCGGTTCTTTCTTCGAACGAGGTCATCTCGAGGTATCTTTTTATGAAAGTCTGCATTCTCATTCCGAAAGAGTAGATTTGATCCTTGTGCTTTTCTATCTCTTTCCGGTATATGTTGTTCAGGAAGTACGGCTCTATCTTCTTCGTAAACCAGTTCTTCCTCCATTTGCCATCAATGTCGAACTGGAGTAAGAGTTGAGCCCTTATTATGAGGTCTCCGTTGTCCGCTTTGATCGGCTTTCCCTTGTACTTCACTTTCTGCTGGGTAAGGTTTATCCCTTGCCAGTCCAACCGTAGAAAGTATCTTATGTACTTGTTTATGTCTCTCTTCAGCCTCCACCAGAAGTTGAACTCTCTTTTTCCGCCCGGTCTCATCTTCTCGAAGTAGAGGTCTTCCGGCTTACTGTCTCCGTCCAGCGATTTGTATCCTTCTTCTTCGAGAAACCTGTAGAGTTGCTTGTAGAGAGGTTTTATCTTGGTAGTGTCTACTTTTTTGAGTTCGTAGGAGAGCACCTCTATGTCTCTTTCATCCTCTGCTCTGAGACCTTTCCTGACCATACAACCTTATTCCTTGCTTGATACTTTATAAATCTGATGGATTCTTATGATTCTTTTCATTCTTCTATTATTTTTATTCTAACAGTTCTTCTTTTTCTCGGGCCGTCTAATTCTGCCAGCATCACGCTTTGCCATCTTCCAAGTTTTAACTTTCCTTTTTTTATCGGAATGGTTTCTCCAGGTCCTATCAGCGCTGATTTTATATGGGCTGCTGCGTTGTTGTCGATTCTGTCGTGTTGGTAGTTGTTATTTTCAGGTATTGCTCGGTTTATTGCTTTAAGAAAGTCTTTGCCGATGTTTGGATCTGCGTTTTCGTTTATTAGTATCGCTGCTGTTGCGTGTTCTGCGAAGACGTGGCATACTCCTTCTTGAAACTCTCTGCCTTTCTTTTCTTTTTTTCTTGTTATCACTGCTTCTACTTTTTTTGTTATGTCTATAAGTTCTTGTTTTTTGCTTGTTTCCACTACTATTTTTTCTTCCATCTTTTTTTAGAATTCTTTTTTATTCTTGTATTCTTGTTTACTCTTTTCTGTTTTTTGTTCAAGGTTTGTTTGGTTATTCTCTGTAGGATATTCTTCTTTCTTGGTCTGCTTCTTCCATGTTCTGTTTTGAATCTGTTCTTTTTTCTTTGTATACTCTTTCTTCTATCTCGGTTTCTTCTCTTTTCTTTATTTCTTCAACTGCTTGTTTGTAGAGGTCTATTTTTTCTTTTGTGTTGCTTATTTTGTTCTTCGTGCCTTTTATCGTGCCTTTTACTGCTTTCTTCATACCTTTCCCGAGTGCGATGGTCGCTCCTGCAACGGTTTTTGCCCCTACCTTTCCTGCTTTGTGCACTGCGAGGCCTGCTTTTGCCAGGAATGGCGAGGTCTCTTCTGTGCTTTTTTTCCCTTCGAGTTCTACTTCTAAGTCTTCTTCTGGGTTCTGTTTGTGCTTGTCTATGATGTTCAGAACTTTCTCTATCTCCTTTACTGCTCCGTATATCTGGTGCTGTTTGCTCAACTCCAGTTCTCCTTCGTTCTCTTTGAGCGTCTCTACGAGGTTCAGTTTTCTCTTTTCAAAACTCTTCCTTATCTTGTTTAATGGCAAACTCTTACCCCCTTTCTTCAGTATTCTGAGCTGTGTTCTCCTCTGTGCGACTTATTGAAAACTCTTACTATTAAGGTTCTTAACCTTTATTCTTTTATAAAACTTACTCCTTTTTCTCGGAAACTTTCTTCTAAGATTCTTTCAGAGTGTTCTCTTCTTCTCTTTTCTTCAGGTGGTGTTGAAGGCAGTCCTGGGCGCAGAAGGTGGCTTTCATTCTCATCTCTTGGGGGCCAAAGAACAATGTGAGATCAGAGTCTCTGCTCACCTCCGCGCCACAGACCGGACATGCCTTTTGAGTGTTCTTCTCTATACTGTTTATTCTTTTCTTGATTATTCTGTCCAGTTCTCCTTTGTCGATCATGGTTTTGAACTTTTGTAGTTGGCCGTAGTTCATCTCTTCTATTTCTTCTTTAATCTCTTTAATAATCCTTACCACCCTGTTCTCTTTTTTGTTCTTAGTCTGAGTTTCTGAGTCTGTTGACTGTTGCTTTTTTGTCCATGATTACAGTTGAGTCTTTCAGCAGGTTTTCAAAGTGCTCTTCTCCTTCTGCCAGTCCTTTCTTGATCTCTTCTTCTGTGTGGCTCCAGATAACTATCTCTTTCTGTTTTCTACCACTTTCTTCTTCTGTTTTCTCTTCCAGTACTATCTTGTTCTTCTCTTCTCTTATCTCTTCCACTTTCTCTGTTCTGCCTATGAAGAGGAGGTCTATCTTCTTATCTTCTATGTTGGATACTACGATGCTTTCTGCTTTCTCCAGTATTTCTCCGTGGTTTACGATGAATTTTCTGAGGGGTCTGCCGTGTTCTTCCAGAAAGAACGTTCTCAGGATGGCTTCTTCTTCGGTGTCCGGGGTCACTTTTTTTTTCTCCCCGCACCCGTTGGCTATCATTGTTATGTGGGCTATTTTCTCTTTTATCCTGTACTTCTTCTTTGGTTTTCCTGGTTTCTCTCTGGGTTTCTTTCTGTGTTCTACGATGCCGTATGCTTCGAGTAGTTTTATCTGTTGGGAGACGTTTGGAAGGCTTGTGTTTATCGATTCTGCTATCTCAGTTGCTGTTTTCGGTCCTTCTGTCAGGGATTTAAGCATCTCCCACCTGCTACCTGTTAATATTGATTCGTAGTCCATTTTTCTCTCTGTTCACTGCTTTTCCGCTCTCTTTCTTTTCTTTTGAAAAAGGTCATATATAAAACTTTTGATTAAGTTATTAACTTTTTACCTTATAAATTTACTATTTTTTATTAATTTAATTAGTTATTAACTCTTTATAATACTCTTTTTTTCCCGGAATCAACACAATTTTTTTAAATAAAACCGCTTTCTGCCAACAGTGAAAACCATAAACAACGTGTCAGCGACAGAATCCGAGACGCGTTCTGGGGAAAAAGAGGAAAAACAGATGAAAGTATTGATGCTGGGCTGGGAGTTCCCGCCGTTCTTCACAGGAGGAGTAGGAACTGTCTGCAAAGAGTTATCCAAAGCACTCTCAAAAAAAGATGTAGAAATAACCTATGTTATGCCCACGGCTCCCAAAGACGCAGACATCTCCTTTCTCGACCTACTCGCAGTCGATGCAGAGGTGGACGATGAGAAGGTAGATATTGACGTTAAAGAAGTGGACTCCCTGCTCCAGCCGTATCTCAGCAGAGAAGAATACAAGGAGAAATACAAAGACATATACAGCAGTATCAAGAAGAAAAGCGGAGCCTCTCATGACCTCTACGGAGAAAATCTTATGAGAGAAGTGAAGAGGTTTGCAGAGAAAGTGAGAATCCTAGCAGAAGAGGAAGAGTTTGACGTGATCCACGCCCACGACTGGACTACGTTCCTCGCAGGGATAGCAGCGCGGGAGGCAAGCGGAAAACCCTTAGTAACACATATGCATATAACCGAGTTCGACAAAACCGGAGGGGAAGAAGGCGACCCCAAAATACATTCAATAGAATCTGAAGGAATGGAAGAAGCAGATGCTGTGATAACCGTCAGTAACTTCGTGAAGAAAAGATGCGTAAACCAGTACGGAATAAGTTCTGAGAAGATAAGAGTAGTCCACAACGCCGTGGAGTTCAGCGGGGAGAAGGCAGAAGAAGCAGACCATATAAAGCGAGAGGACAAACTCGTGCTTTTCTTGGGAAGAATTACACTGCAGAAAGGACCGGACTACTTCCTGGAAGCAGCCAAGAAAGTAGTTGATGTTGACCCTAATGTCAAGTTTGTGATGGCGGGTTCGGGGGACATGCTCCCCAGAATGATAGAGAAGTCAGCAGAGTTAGGAATAAGCAGAAAAGTTATATTCCCAGGGTTTGTGAGCAGGGAGAAAGGAGACCAGCTCTACAGAACAGCAGACGTCTTTGTAATGCCTTCTGTGAGCGAGCCGTTCGGAATAGTACCGCTGGAGTCACTCTACCAAGGCACACCGGCCATAGTAAGTAAGCAGTCCGGCGTCTCCGAAGTCCTGGACAACTGTTTGAAAGTAGACTTCTGGGACGTGGACGACACAGCCAACAAAATCCTTGCTTCGCTCCACTACACGAAGATGAAAGAGATGATGAGTTCCCGCGGTGAGATAGAGATAGAAGAGGAGTTTAGTTGGGAAACGCCGGCTGAGAACTGTATAGAAATATACAAGGATGTAAAGAAAGATAGCGAAGAGAACGGAGGTGAATCATAGTAAAATGGTAAGTGTCTGCTTCTACTTCCAAGTCCACCAGCCAGAACGCCTGAGAAAGTATCAGGTCTTCGACATAGGAAAGAACAAGGAC
>CAYSOY010000002.1:1777-11941 GCA_964432865.1 uncultured Methanosarcinales archaeon | reverse complement strand
TCGACGACGAGAAGAACAGAGAGATCATCGAGAAAGTAGCGAAGAAATGCTACCTCCCCACAAACAAGTTACTCTTGGAACTGATTAAGAAGCACGAAGGAGAGTTTAAAATCACGTTTTCAATCTCAGGCGTCTGCCTCGAACAGTTTGAAAAATACGCTCCTGAAGTCCTGGAGAGTTTCAAAAGACTGGCAGATACCGGCTGTGTGGAGTTCCTCGCCGAAACATACTATCACAGCCTCGCTTTTGTCCACGACAAAGAAGAGTTCGACAGACAAGTAAAGATGCATACTGATAAGGTGGAAGAGTTGTTCGGGCAAGAGCCCAAGGTTTTCAGAAACACGGAGTTGGTGTTCAACAATGAACTGGCAAACCACGTCCAAAAGAAAGGATTCAAAGGGATACTTGCTGAAGGAGCAGATCACGTGTTGGGAGAGAGAAGCCCAAACTTTGTATACAAGCCCAAAACAGCAGACGGGATGAAACTTTTGATGAAAAACTACAAACTCTCCGACGACGTAGCCTTCAGGTTCTCAAATCAAGAGTGGAAAGAGTGGCCTCTTTCAGCAGAGAAGTTCGAAAAGTGGATATCGTCAATCAATGGCAACGGAGAGACTGTAAACTTGTTTATGGACTACGAGACTTTCGGAGAGCACCAGTGGGAGGATACAGGGATCTTTGAATTCATGAAAAAACTCCCTTCAAAGATACTCTCTCACCCTGATAATGACTTCAAAACCGTTTCAGAAGTAACAGAGAGTTATGAGCCAAGAGGAGAGATAGACGTACGTGATTTTGTCTCATGGGCGGATATGGAGAGAGATCTTTCTGCCTGGCTTGGGAACGAGATGCAGACCTCCGCAGCCGAGGAACTCTACCGACTGAAACCTCACGTGATGAACTCAGGAGATGAGGAACTGATAGAGAAGTGGAGAAAACTGACTACAGGCGACCACTTCTACTACATGTGCACCAAGTGGTTTAGTGACGGAGACGTCCACAAATACTTCAACCCCTACGACACCCCGTACGAGGGCTACATCTCCTTCATGAACGTGCTCAACGACCTGGCTGGAAGACTGAGCTTGCCTAAGAGCGAACCCGAGGTCAGCATAGAGGAGAAACCCTCTCGGAAAGTCGCAGAAGAAGTTGGGTCGTGACAGCACAAAAAAGGGAAACTATTATAAATGATTACTGTGTTTGTGTTGTTGAAGAGGCGGTGAGCAGAAGTCTATACTGCCCGGCGTCCTGACGCTGAAACTTTGTCAATATAAAACCCGTTAAGGGAAAAAGAGGGGAGATACTATGGCTATACCTAAGGAGAAATGGTTTAAGTTTGAAGACGGCGACGAAGTAAAGAATTTAGAGGAGTTAATGAAGAAACTTGAAAGAATCTCCTACGAATCATTCTACAACCACGTTAACGACACGAAGAACGACTTTGCCAACTGGGCGGAGCACGTCTTCGGCGAGGAGGAACTGGCGGAGAGTCTGAGAAAAGTAACTTCGATAGTCGAAACAGTAGAGGTTCTAAACGACTTCCTCAACCCGCAGGAGGAAGGATTGGAAGATGAAGAACTTGATGACATCCAGGAGATGATAGAGGAAGAACTGGACATCCCGCCACCGATACATCCTTCTACCTCAGATAAAGGGGCGGAAGCAGAAAAAGAGGCCGCGGAGAAGAGCAAAGAGAAAGAGTCTGGCAGAAAAGTCGAGAAAAAAGGTGTCGGCACAGTCGAAACTGAGGCAGAGTTCGCAGAAGATGTAAGAGAAGCGGAGGCAGAGACTGCCAGCGCCTCGCAGATGACAAAGTTCATAGTCAAAGAGTTCATAATCGGGATGCTGTTCGGCCTAATACTTGGCCTAATACTGGGAAGAATACTCTCCATGTGAACAAGTTTTTACTTCTACGAGAGAGGAAAGAGAAAAAATGGGCGGTAGAAAAAAGTGCACAGAAGAAGTACAGTTTAATGAAAGAAGTGGGGGGAACAGAAGCCGTGTGGAGCCAAAAGCAGAATACCTGTTCGAGGTCTCATGGGAGGTATGTAACAAGGTAGGAGGCATACACACCGTTATAAAATCAAAAGCTTCGATAACAAAAGATACCTATGACAACTACTTACTAATAGGCCCATATTTTGAAGACAAGGCAGAGATGGTTTTTGAAGAGAAAAAAACTCCTCGCTACATAAAAAAAGCTCTTTCAAATCTGAAAAATAGAGAGGACGGGAAAAGAATAAAAGCATACTTTGGAGAGTGGAAAAAAAAAGGGAATCCAGACGTTCTCCTAATAGATTTCTCAAACCTCAAAGAGAAAAAAGACGAGTTCAAATCAGAACTTTGGGAAAGATACAATATAGATTCTCTAAACTCAGGATGGTCGTTTGAAGAACCAATAATCTTCTCAAAAGCAGTAGCTATGATCTTGGAAGAGATAGACAAAGTCGTTTCTGGAAAGAGAAAAAAAGTAGCTCATTTCCACGAATGGATGGTAGCATCCTCTATTCTATTCCTGGAAAAAGATTATGTCCCGTCTCTAAAAACAGTGTTCACAACACACGCGACTATGCTCGGAAGGGCGATAGCAGGGTCTGGATCTCCCCTACACGAAATACTTGATTCTTTAAACCCGAAGAAATGCGCTTATCAATACGGAGTAGAAGCAAAGTATCTAACAGAGAAAAGATGCGCAGAAGAAGCAGACGTTTTCACCACGGTTTCAAAAACAATTGCAAAAGAAGCAAATAAAATTTTAGGAGTAAAACCAGACCTAATACTGCCCAATGGATGTGACGTTTCCAAATACCCCACTTTTGAAGAGCTATCAGTAAAGCACGGGACTTGCAGGGAAATAATCAGGAAAGATTTTTTAATACCCTACTTCTTCCCACACTACTCGATGAACTTGGAGCACAACCTGATACTCTTCACAGCGGGGAGGTACGAGATGAAGAATAAAGGAATAGACCTCACTATAGACGCCTTGGCAAAACTGAACAAGATGATGAAAGAAAACCCTCCTGCAGAGAAGAGAACAGTAACTTGCTTCTTCTGGATTCCTATCAGCAACGGCAGGGTGAAGACTCAGCTGTTGGAAAACAAGAACTACTACAACAACATGAAGAACTATGTAGAAGCGAATTCAGACGAGATACTTAAAAATATATTAACACTCTTAGTTTCAGGAGAAGAGATAGAAGAACTATCTGTAATACCCGAAGATTTCAAGAGAGAAGCTAAAAAAAACCTTCTAAACTTCAAGAGAGAAGGAAACCCGGTTCTCTGCACGAATTGTATGGAAGACGAGGAGAACAACAAAATTGTTAACAGGTTGAGAGAAGTAGGTCTTGACAACAAAAAAGACGACCCTGTAAAAACAATCCTACAACCGGTATACTTGGACGGAAACGACTCTTTACTAAATCTAGAATACAAAAATGCCATATCAGGATCTCACTTAGGACTCTTCCCAAGCTACTACGAGCCATGGGGATACACGCCCTTAGACACGATATCCATGGGAGTACCTGCGTTGACTTCTGACCTATCAGGGTTCGGAAAGTTCATAAAAGAGAAAGTGCCGAAGGAAGACTCAGGAGTGTTGGTTCTGAAAAGAGAAGGAAAAGAGTATGACAAAGTAGTTGAGAACTACTCCCAAACTCTTTACGACTTCCTAAGCAGGCATAAAAACGGCAGGGTTTCTATGAAAATAAATGCCAAACAACTTTCAAAACTGTGCGACTGGAAGAAGTTCATAAATAACTACATAGAAGCCCACAACCAAGCTTTGAAAAAAGATGAATAAGAATAAAAAACATAATCTTTCAATCACTCTTACAAATTCTTTACTCTCTTTGAATACACTATGAGAAATCCTAAAATACTCATCTTCGACAACTCTGAAGTATGAAGCAAGGTTAACAAGGCGTCTTTCCTTTCCGACTCCTCAACAATTCCACTAAGTGTTACAATTTGTGTTCTTTTCGTTCTTTTATCTCTTTCTCCGTGGAGTCTATGATGGCTGTGTTTTTTTCTTTGAGTATTTCTTGCAGTTCCCAGTATTCGATGTCCAGGAGTTCTGCTCCTTGCCTAATAGTCATCTTATGTTCTCTTATCTTCTCTATAACTTTATCTAAGAGTTTTTGCTTCAGGCCTTCGCTTATAAGTTGTCTTATTGCAGTAGATCTGTTTTCCATTTTTTCCTCTGCATAGAAATCTATCTTTTCCAATAGTTCTTTGTTCAGAGTCGCGTTTATCCTCACAGTTTCAGTCATTTTCTATCACCTTTTCGTATTTCTCTTTCATTTCTTTTGTCATACATTTCTCTTCAACTAATTTTTTAAGTATCTGTTTGTATCTTTTTTTTGACATCCTGTTGCTGTCGTATAACTTCAGGAATATATCTGCTGTGTTCTTTACTTGGATGTTTTCTGCTTTGGCTCTTCTTCCCAGTTTCACGTCGTCTGCGAATAAGTTTTCGGTTTCTTTTGCCAGGTTTATAACTTTCGAATCTACCTCGCTTATTCCTGAGTATTCTTCTTCGCTTTCAGGTTTTCTTACTTGTATTTTTTCTTTTTCGAATATTTTCTTTATTCTGGTGGCATCATAATATCCAAGTTGTATTCCTTTCTCAGCCGTTTCTTGTTTGACTTCTTCTATTGTTTGAATTCTCGTTTTTAATTTGTCCAGTATGTCCAGCTCGTCTATCTTTGCCAGGTTTATCAGTGTAGAGGAATCAATAGTTGCCATACTGAATGTGTAAAATAATTACTTAGTATTTAAAGTTTGTGGTTTGATACAGCTTATTTAAGTAACTCTTCTCTTACTGATTCAAAAAAAGACAATTTATGGGATGAAAAATATGAAAGGAAGAAAGTCTTGAAGTTCGGCTCCGGTGTTGGAACTTTTACAATGCACTTAGCAGACGGGGTTGGTTCTGAAGGCGAGACAATCGCTACTGATCTAAGTAAGAAACCCCTGTTATGCTCTCTGACCGAAGGGAAAAGATCAGAGTTTTTGGATTGCCGATAACTTTTGACAAATATGAAATAGAAAAAAATAATATACTATGAATTAGACAATACTCCCTTAATAACACAAGATTATTAAAGAGTAAAGTACACTTCTATTAATAAAATGAAAATAAATGAGAATTTTATATTTGAAATAGTGTCGAGAGGAATCTACATTAAAGAGGGAGAAGTTTTAGTAGTTAATAAAATAGGAGAAGATCATTACTTTCTACCAGGTGGAAGAGTTGAATTAGATGAAAAAGTTGAAGATAGTTTAATAAGAGAAATAAAAGAAGAATTGAATACAGATTGTGAAATAAAGAATTATGCAGGATGTATTGAAGACTCATACTCGAGGAAAGAAAAAAAATGGTATCAATTAGGACATTTCTTCATAGTAGATATTAAAGATTTAAATCCTAATGACAAACCAATATCCAATGAAAAAGAATTAAAATTTCACTGGCACGAGATTAAAGAACTGGATAACTTAAACCTTATGCCTCATCCAATAGTAAAAGTTTTAAAAAATATTAACTCTGGAAGAAAGTTTGACGGGTTTTGGAAGAGTACTATTTAAGCACATCTTTTAATCTGAAAAAAGAGATTCATAAAAATCAAAGATTTTTAGTGCAACGATGCTCGAAGGGAAAATTTTAGAGTTGCGGTCGGAGGCGTTCATTGCTTCTGCATAAGAACAAGTAAAGTATATTCATCACCATATGCTTTAGAACTGACCGTTTCTCTAGCTACTTTAATTATCTTCATATTTAATTTTTCGAAAACTTCTCTAACCTCATTTTCAGTATAAGGTCTGCTATACATTTTTTGACCCATGATTTCAGTATAATTCTCAGATTCATCATATCCTTCAGGAGCAGGTTCATTTAGTGCCAAAAAGAAAAAACCACCTCGTTTCAATGATTTTATTGCTTTTTTTGCAGCTATTTTGAAATTTTTAGGATCAAGGCAAAGCATGGTATATCCAGAAAAGATTCCATTGAATTCATTTTCAAAATTAATATCAGTCATTGAAACTCTTATATATTTTGCTTTTGGAACGTTTTTCTTGGCTTCTGCAATCATGGTATCTGATATATCAATTGCAGTAACTTTGAAATCTCTTTTTACTAATTCTTTAGTGAATGGGATTCCTGGTCCACATCCAAAATCAAGAACAGAAGCATTTTTAGGAAGTTTGCTGCAAAAAAGATTAAAGACTTCTAAGTATTTCTTATGCTTGATATAAGGAGAGGCGGTTTTTTCGCCAATCTTATCCCATGCTTTTTTGTTTAGTTTAAGGACATTCATATGATTAATTAAATAGCAGACCTACATAAAGTTTTCGCATTCCAGCCTCCGACCGCAATTGAATATAACATCGGGATTAAGGGAAGTCTTTTGCATAGCAAAAAATAGATGAGTTAAATTTTCACGATAATAAATTTCTCCATAGGAGACTATATCATAAAAATCAAAGATTTTTAGGGTGCAAAGAAAAAATAGTTTTTCTTGCACAAAAAATGCAAAGCATTTTTACGTGTCAAAAATATTTCATTTTTGAACTTGTGCGAAGCACGGGAGAATTCAGTTCCTTTAAAAGAGCGAATGCGATATCCTCAAAAAGCAAAACTTTTTGGGGACACAACAAAAACCATTGTTTTTGTGTGCAAAAAATACTTTGTATTTTTACGCATCAGAAATCTCTGATTTCTCAGTGCATCGAGAACAAGTATAAATTTAATTGAAGAGATATGAGAAAAAATTTTCAAACTTTATTTTTGGAGTACATTTCTTCAAATTCTTAATCTTTTCCTTGATTTCAGTAATCACTTCTTCAAGCTTCCTTTCTCCATCTATAAAGAATATGAAATTTGGGTATTCTCTCGATAAAATTTCAAATTGTTCTTTTTGGAATTTATAAAAACATCTGCTTAACAAAAAAGAAGAGTCTCGATTTTGATCTTTTTTGCTTCTTTTTAATTGTGTTTCAATGCTGATATTTAAGAAAAATACCCATGGAATTATTATATTTCCGTTTTTAATCTCTTCTTTAACCTTTTTTTGATGATAGTTAATTTTTTTTGTTTCAAAAAATTTGTCTTGCGACTTAATATATAACATAGAAGATATAATTGATCTATCCATAATCACATAATTATTTTTAGATAATTTATTTGCTAAATAAGATTTCTTTATCTCATAATATAGATACTCATCTTCAGTCAAATTTTTCCTTCCTGACAGTACCTCTATCTCCGGAATTACTTTGTAATTTTCTTTTGCAAGTTTATTACATATTGCTGTTTTTCCAGCATAGTTCAATCCTTCAATAGCAATAATTCGTTTCATTTTTATAAACTAAGTTCTTTTGTTGATATATAATGGGAACCGAATTTAGTGATTTTTCCATCATAATCATCATCATTTCCGAAATAAATGAAATTTTGGGGTTTGATGCCAAACTTTTCAAAAAATCTCTTATAAAACGTATCATCTCTTTTTTCGATTCTCTCTTTTCCAGAGTAGAACTTTTGTTTAATATTTTTGTTTATTTTAGAAAAATGTTTTTCAAATAATTGAATTTCTTTACTGGTTGCATTTGATAAAATAAACATATCTATCCCATTTTTACGGCAGATATTAATTATCATATTCAGGATTGGATTAATTTGAGCTTCTTCGAATAATTCCTCAAGATACTCTTCATGAATCTTTTTAGCATTCGTGTGTGATACTGGTATTTGACATTTTTTAAGCACAGTTTTAACCAAACCTCCTGTTTGGTGTTCTGTTAACTTCTTTTCGCTCCAATTTTCAAGACTTTTTTTCAAATGCTTGTAGAATAACTTTTTTGAAATATTATTATAATATTTTTTAGCAATCAGAAAATCAACATGTTTTTCACGAAGCTTCTTATGTGTCTCAGTAGCGTTCAAAAGAGTGTCAAATAAATCAAATCCGACTTTTATCATTTTCTTCTAGAACCTCCTTTACAATATTTTTGATTTCTTCATAAGGAAATTCATATTTGTCAACCTCATTTGAATCCACCCACTTGTAATCAGAATGCTCTTCACTTAGTATTATCTTTTTATTAGGAGATTCAGCTATCTGAACGATAATCAATTTATTATCCGTAGTCTCGGTGCGAAAAATTTCGCTATTGGTTATGGAAAGCCCTGTTTCTTCATAAACTTCTCTCTTTATTCCTGTTTTAAGATTTTCTCCTTTTTCTAAGTGGCCACCAGGCAGACTCCATTTCTTACTGCCTGAAGAAAACTTCAATATAAGAACTTTGTTTTTATTTTTCACAATGCACATTTGCGTTACTTCAAAAAGTTCCATGTTTATCACCTATGTATTTTGACATTTCATTAAGGTTTCCTGTAACGCTCTCCATTGGAAAATTAGAAACAATTTTCTCTACCAATGAAAGTTTATTTTTTTTCAAATCTTCAGACAAGAATTGAGGTACTGCTCTTTGTAAGCCATATAATACTGGCATGTGCATTTCCTCAAAATAACAGCTCATTTTATATACTCTAAATATCTTAGACTCATAAGGAATCTCTTCTGTGAAAAGATTTCCACTTGTTTTACGTGGAAAGTATATCTTCTTTAAACAAGTCTTTTTCGTTGAAGATTCCAATCCTAATTCTTCTGCTGAAAGTTTTATTGAATCTTCCCATCCAAAATTTTTGTATTCTTCCATACCTAACTCTTCATATAATGATCTTTTTCGAAAAGCCAATGGTTTTGTTCCTGCTTTTAAAAGACCTTCTGAATTAATTACAGTCCTATCTCCTGAAAAAAACTTAAAAGAGTAATCCTTACAGAGTTCTAATGCAGTCGTTGTCTTACCCACACTTGATGGACCAACTAATAGATAGCCTCTATCCTTATTCAAGACACATGAAGAATGTATTGAAAACATGTTTTTTTCAGTGTATAACATTTCATATAATCCAGATAATAAAACAACAATGTCTTGAGGAAAAAGAGACTCGTTTAACTTTCCTCTTATAACTATTCTTCTTTCATTTATCTCTAGTAATTCATTTCCTTCTGCTAATTCAACCTCAAAATCTGTATCCATTTCGGAATCTTGAACATTTGTTATTGGAATATGTTGGTGTATATATTTTAAAATTTCTTTTTCTAAACTATGAATATCTGTATTGATTCTGACACTTGCATCACTACTTTCTAATATCATCGATATCCTCCTCCAACCTTTCAAGTAGCAACCAGATTGACTTTAAGGACATTTTTTTGTCCAACAGCTCTTTCAAATACGATCTTTTTTGTTTTGCATGTGAAATAAATTTCTTGATACCTAAGCTATAATCAAGCTCAAAAACACCTTCATAATATAAACATTCAAGAATCAATGTTTTAGTCCACTTCTGCAATTTCATCTCCCAAAAATTAGTCTCTTTATTATTCAAAAAGGAATGTCTGGCTCTTTGTGCTAGAGAGGCAACCCTTCTTTTTAATAACTCTTTAGAAATTTTTTCATCCACTTCTGAAAGATAATCTTTTCCGAGTAAGTGTATATTATCTTTTTTTATTCCTATAAAATAAGTTTTGGGTCTATCAACATGTATCTCATCCATAAACTCTTTCTCTGTAATATAATTGAAATCTAATGGAGTTTTAATTGCCTGCTTAATTTCATTGACATCTTTAATCAATTGCTTTTTGTTCTCTAGTCCATCCTTAATGATTATAAGTAAATCAATATCATTGAAATTTTCTGTTCGAACATAACTTCCATAAATATATGCAGACAGAATATATTCTTTTTTAAGAAAACCCCTTAATTTTTTTATTATGTCCATTCTTATACCTGTTTTATAATAAAGTATTTTTTTCTGAATTCTTTGAGGGATTTGTAATAACTCTCTAATAAGGGCAGAAACAAGGTTTTGGTATGATTCTCCCAGAAAGATATCACATCGATAAAAAAATCAACTTCCTTGTCTTTTATTCTTGAAACTGCATGTTTCAAATTTTTTATTTTAGTAGCTATTATTTTTCTGATGAATAGCTCGCTTACACCATTTTCTTTTGCTATAATTATACTATTATACTCTTTGTTTAGTAAATCTTTATCAACAGACATTATATCATCGAGCAAGTCTCT
>CAYSOY010000002.1:0-1767 GCA_964432865.1 uncultured Methanosarcinales archaeon | reverse complement strand
AAATTGTAGAAAAAATATTTTGCAGAATGAAAATCTTTTTCAGACAAGTGAGTTCCGAATTTACGTACAATTTTATCAACTAGAAGAAAAAAATCACAAGGTCTTATATCGATAATTTTTTCTAAATCTACTTTGATATTTTCCTTATTACAGTTGTGTAACATTTGTTCTTCTTTCATAAATAATTCTGCCACCTGAGATGTTTCATCATCAAAAGAGATCATTTCATTAATAATATCTTCAAAAACAACTCTATCAAATCGTTCTCCATTTAATTTATTATCTATAAAATCATCAGCTTTTCTTATGTGGCCGTCAATTTTAAATAACTCAAATAAAAAATCGTGATGACCTATGGCAGTAATCTGTAATTTATTATCATTCAAACAAAAGGAGGTTTTTGTCAAATCATAATTGAACTTAGCATCTAAGTAAAAAAAAGCTTTATTTAAGCTACGAAGAACTGTTTTTTCTACCTTTTTGATATTTACCTCTCGCAGACTCTCATCTAGAAGAAAACTTTTTGTACTACTTTTAATTTCATCTGTTTTAATCTTGTTAGTTTTCATAATTATCATTGCTCATTTGATATATAAACTCCTTTACTAATTGAAATGCTTTATCATCAGTGTATTGTATTTTTGGATGTTTAAATCCAAAAGCAGAAATTTCTTCTAAGTAACCTTTTAGATTCTTATCTAATGCTAATTTAGCACATCTTATAGTATCAATCATTACACCTGCACTGTTTGGACTGTCTTCAACAGATAATCTTAAATCTATATTCATTGGTACTCCTCCAAAAAGTTCTCCTTCCATTCTAATAAAGCAAACTTTGTTATCTTTTTGCCATGGTATAAAGTCACTAGGGCCAATGTGTATATTCCTTTCATTTAATTGTTTTTTAAGCTGAGATTGAACTGCCGAAGTTTTACTTGTTTTCTTAGAATCTAATCTTTTTCTTTCAAGCATATTAAGAAAATCTGTATTACCTCCTGTGTTTAACTGATAAGTTCTATTTAATTTTACACCTCTTTTTTCAAAAAGATTTGTTAGATATCTATGAACAATTGTTGCGCCTAATTGCGCCTTTATATCATCACCAACACAAACAAGTCCTTTTTCTTCAAATTTTTTAATAAATTCGTCTTTAGAACAAATAAAAACAGGAATTGCGTTAATTAAACTTATACCTGCTTCTAAACAACAATTGACATAATATTCTGTAGCTTTTTGGCTTCCAACAGGTAAATAATTTATTAAAATATCCGGTTTTGTTTCTTTAAGAATTTTAACAACATTTACTGGTTTATCAGAGGATTCTTTAAATCTAATATTTTCATCATAATCTTTCATATGTTCTGGAAAACCATCAAAAGTAGGTCCTCTTGAAACTTTAGTTCCAATTTTTGGAACATTTTCACAAAAAGTTTTGGTATTGTTTGGCTTCTCAAAAATAGCTTCAGAAACATCTTTTCCTATTTTTCTTTCATCAATATCAAACGCGGCGACTACTTTTATATCACTCGGTTTATATTTACCAATCTTATAATTTAGTAAACCTATACATTGGTTTTCATTTTTGTTATCATAATGATAGATTCCTTGTATAAGGCTACTTGCACAATTTCCAATTCCGACTATAGCTATTTTTATCATTCTTACTATTAAAAGGGCAAAATTCACATATATTTATAAAAATTAGGATTCAATTTTTGAATAATTTTCGAGTGTAGTGAGTGTATATCATAAAAATCAGAGATTTTT
>CAYSOY010000001.1:0-51312 GCA_964432865.1 uncultured Methanosarcinales archaeon | reverse complement strand
CATCCTGAGAAGAAAATTCTTGTGATAGTCGGCGCGGGGCACGAAGAAGAGCTCAGGCGGATGCTGAAAGAGAAAAATAAAGAGTGAACTTCCGCCCACAAATCATTCTCGCCCTTTTCTTTAATCAACCCGCTCCTATTTTTTTCAACCCTCTTCTGTTAACTTCTGGGTTTTAAGTATGAGCGTTTGACTGACAGTATCCCTAATTTCGTTTTTGTAAACCTTTCTGACTGCTTCTTCGAATTTTATCTTCTGAACCTCTATGTACTCCTCGTCTTCAAGAGACCTCTCTCCTTCTGTAAGACCTTCTGCCAAGAACAACACCTGCGGGCACTCCACCACGGACATCACCGGTCTGCTCCTGCCTACTTCTCTCCACTTCTCCGCTCTGAGACCTGTCTCTTCTTTCAACTCCCTCTTCGCTGCTTCCACGCAGGCCTCACTTTCTTCCACCCGTCCACTCATACATCTTAAGTTCTTCTCTTCGTACGCGGGGTGGTACTCTCTAACCAGGAAGATATTTTTCTCCTCGTCCATCGGAAGAACGTAAACTCCTTTATTTATTATCGTCACAGGGTAGTCTGCTTCTTCTCCATCAGGTCGCTTTATTCTCTTCTCTACTACGCTTAATTTTGGATGGGAGTATACCTCTTCTCTTCCAAGCACAGACCACTTTCCACTCATCTATTTCATACCTCGCTTTGTTCTTCTTCTCTCACTTAATAAATGTTTCTGAAGAAGGCCAGACTGAAAGTGGAGAAAGAGAAAACAACATATTTAAAAAGTATAAGTTTAATTAATCTGGATAGAACCATGGGAGACAACACTCACAACACGCTGAAATACCTTGAATTCTCTCCGAGGGAGTTGTTAGCTCTTCTTATAACCTCTTTCTTTGGAGCTTTTGTTCTTTCTCTCAGAATAATAGATTTTGGAGTCTCCGCCTTGATGAACTACTTGTTTGTCTTTCTGTCCTTCTTTGTTCTTCTCTTCGTCCACGTCTCTGCTCAGAAACTCTTCGGGGTAAAGCAAGGGTACAAGGTTGTTTTCAAAGAGCACGTGGTCGCTCTGATAGTAGGGGTGTTCATAGGCTTGTTCTCTTACGGCTACGTGCCTTTCTTTGTCACAGGGGTCCTCTCTTTCAGTTTGATAAAAAGGTTGAGGACTTGGAGGTTTCACCCTGGCTTCAAGAACTGGGAGTTGTCAGCGATATCGCTCGCCGGATCTCTAACTTCTCTTCTCCTTCTTCTGCCTCTGAAACTCTTGTGGATTTCTACAAAACTACCTGTTTTCGAAAACCTTTTGATGGTAAACATTTTTATCATGCTGTTCTCCTTCCTACCTATACCTCTCCTGACTACTCTTAAGATTTGGAGGAGTTTCAAGACGCTCGGACCCGCTACTGCTGGTTTCAACATCTTCTTCCACTCCAGGCCGATATACGTGTTCTGTCTTCTGTTCGCTCTCTTCTTCACGGTTCTATCCCTACTCTTTAACTTCTACTCCTTCTTAATATCCTTAATACTGGCTTCAGCAGTCACTTACGTCTACCACAAAGTCGTAGAGAACGCCTGACCCCGCACAGTGTCCACAGTGCTTTCTCATCTCAACGGTTTTTTACACACCGTGTTCTCTGCAGAAATCTTAGAAAAGCACACCCTTAACTCCCAAGGGAGAAGAGAGCCTTTATTATCAAGTAGCACCCTATAACTACGCTCACGCTTACAGGGTTCCAGTATAGTATCAGACACATGTAGAGTCCAAATGATATATCGAGGTAACTCGTAATGTCTGTGAGGAAAAATATGCCTTTGACCACCAAGTACCCTGCCAGAACAAGGTGGAAGTAAGTTGGTATTATGTTCAGCGGTGTGAGTATTATCGCTATGGCTACGAGGAAGTCCAGAACACCTAAGAGTTTCACCAAGACCATACTTGGGAGGAAACCACTGCTAATTTTAAATCTTACTGCTGTTCTTTCAAGTGCAGTCCAAAAAAATCTATACGTAAATCAAAGACAACAGTACAGGTTAGTAATCCTTCTCCTGCAACCTCTCAATCGAAGTTTCTGCTCCGGTTCTACTCCTTGAAGAGCCTCCGCCAAGCGTTGGTCTTCCTGAACCAGGGAGAAATTATTGTTCCCAGGTATGCCAAGACCACCAGTACCAGTGCATCCACCCAGAGGTTGACTACTCCGCCTTTGATGGAGGACAGCAGGTAGTATATGAAGAAATAACAGATCACCACCTCCACAACGGCAAAAAACCAGTCTTTCGATTCCATAAAGTATTATACGCAAACAAGGTTTATAAACTTTTTTATTAGATCAAGTAGTTGACCATCTCTACTTGTTTCTGAACAACCTTTTCTGTGTCAGACTGTCACTTTCTCTTTTTTCAAGAGGTCTTTTTTCTGTTTTAAGTGGTAGTTGAAGTATTCTCTGAACCTCTTTTCCAACTCTGGTACTTCTCTCTTCAGCCAGTCGCCCACTTCTTCTGTGTAGCAGTAGTTACAGAGACCTATGCTGTTTCCACATTTTATACAAGCAGTATCTCCTCGATTGAGGAATAGAAGTTCAGTCAAAACCTCCACCTTGTTTTTCAAAGAAAAATCTTTCTTCTCCAACCAGTCGGAGATCCCTCTTCCAATGCATTTTACGCAGATTGGGTTAGTTATCTCTTCATTGCAACTTATACAACTCATTCACACCACCTTCTTTACTGCTTCATTACCAAATCCTGTTTTCATATATTATTTAACTTGGGTATATATTTTATATAGTTGTATATTCCTTATTTCTGTAATCGCTCCATAAAAATATTTTATTATGTACGAATGCTTTCCGAATTTTATCCAATAACTGATTTAAAAAAATCTGTGTTCTGAAAGAGTATGAGCAGAGCAGTTATTAGTGCGGACGAGCAGAAAGATACCCCTTCTGCACTTCAGAGAGTATTAACTCTTTCAGCAATTCTTCTCCTCCTGACAGTATCTATACTTCTTCTTTCATTCCACGCGGAAGCGGAGAATTCAACCTCAACAAACAGTTCCAACTCCAGCCTAAACTCCACAACCAACTCAACCAACACCACCAATTCAACAAAGCCGTGCAACGTCACCTTAAACCTCTTTTTTAAAGACAGAAACAGTTCCAGTGTTGACGGAGAGACAGTAAAATTCTACAACAACATAAGTTCGGAAGCCTACTCTTACAAGATAGAATACTGGGTTGAAGACCTGCAGAGCAGAATTTGGAAGGACAAATACAACACTTCAAACGATTATTTGAAGAGGTACACACCAAAGATTGAAGAAGAAGACAGAGTCTTGATATTCAAAAACCGCCTCGCGTGGATAAACTGCACCAACAGTGTCAACGTTTCCGAAAACAGAGGTGTTAGAATAATCTATAAAGTCTTATCCTCTAACAACAGTTCAAACACCACCAACTCTTCGACAAACAGAACGAACTCCACTAATTCGAACACTACAAACTCTACTAACTCCACCAATAGTTCCACCACACCTGCTCCGGAAAGTTCAATAACGATAGAAGAATTATCCTCTGAAAAAGTCCAGTTCGGAGACACAGTCCGAGCAAAGGCAAATGTTTACAAAGGAGACACTTCAAAAATAAGCGTAAGGTCTTATATTGAGAACGGGGAGGAGAGAGTTTCAAGAATAACGTACTTCAACCTCTATGACAAGTATAAAGAAGTAGAAGTAAAAGTGCCTGTCCTGATAGACAACAACTGCGAGTGGGATTTCGAAAACGGGGATTACTCTTTTGTAATGGAGGGCCTGAACGCCACCGATAAGAAGAGTTTTGAAATAGAGGATTTAATAGAGAGTCACTGTCCTGACAGAGACGATTCTCAGAAAGACTGTCCCCCACGCGACTGCTCTTCTACGACTTCGAGCACCATCTCTTACACGCCGGAGAAGAAAGAAGAGTTGGTTCTTACTGACTTTAACAAGACTCTTATTAAAGGAAACAGCCTGAGTGCGACGGTGACTGTTAATAACATCTTTGAGTCCAGGAAGCACTACGAGGTGTACAGTTACATCTACAGAGGGAGCAAGTCCTACTCAGGAGAGAGGGATTCCAACAACAGGGCGTTCAAACTGGAAAGTTCCGAGAGTAAAGAGGTCACGTTAAAGTCATCGTTTCAGGGAGAGCCAGGAGAGTACAAGTTAAAAGTGAAACTCTTCAGAGCGGGGAGAAAGACGCCTATAGAGTTGAGAGAAGAGGTTGTTGTAGAGGAGGGAGAAAAAGAGGAAAGTAGCGAGGAGAACACATCAGTTAATTCATCTCTGTCAGAGAGAGGAGAGAAGGATGGAGAGAGGACGGGTTACAACAACTCCGCTAAGAATGGAACTGGCGAATCACAGGATAAGATTACTGGAAAAACAGTGTATGAGAACAAAGAGAACGGTTTTTCCAATGTTTTCAAGGTAGTATCTCTTATCTCTGCGGGAATTCTTCTCTTGGTGCTGGGACAGTCAGTGTTTTCAAAATTCTTCAACACCTCTGATTCAGAGGACGAAGAGTAGTAGAGTTAGATTTGAGAATAATCTGTTGTTTGGGTTTTGTCTACTAACAAAAAAGAATATTTTTCAATATTGAAAAAAATAAACTATTTATATTAATAAATAAGTATAAAAGAATTAAATTAAGATATGTAAAAACAAAAAAACTTGTTTCAAAAAAGAAAAACTCCACCTGAAACAAAGGGGTGTATTTTGTATACTAAGATTAGAAAAAGGTAATGAAAAAAGTTGTTTTTAGAGGAGGCCTATTGAAAATAAAAAACTCCAAATGAAACAAAGGTTGACGTATTCTATAATATATTGCAAGTGAAAGATCTATTGAAAAATAAAAGCATTTATAAATAGCCCTTGATTTTCAGTTTATAAAGGGGGTTGTAATAATGAAAACTAACCAAAAGAAAAAAGAAAAAAATGATACAGAGATAGTGAATATTGTTGTTTCTACAAACTTGGAACACGACGTGCCTCTGGAAAAGATGGCGGCGATGCTGAGCAACACAGAGTATAATCCCGAGCAGTTTCCCGGATTGGTCCTAAGAATAAAAGAACCAGAGACCTCAGCGCTTATATTCAGCTCCGGCAAAATCGTCTGCACAGGAGCAAACAGCCTCGAAGAGGCAGAAAGAAGTGTTGAGAAGATAGTTGACAGCGTCGAAGAAATAGGCATAGAAATCAGGGTAAAACCGGATATAACCATTCAAAACATGGTAGCATCCGGAAACATAGGAATGGACGTAAACCTGAACAAACTCGCCATGAAACTGGAGAACACAGAGTACGAACCAGAACAGTTCCCCGGGCTAGTCTACAAACTTATGGCTGCAAAAGCCACATTCCTATTGTTTACAAACGGAAAAATCGTCTGTACAGGAACCAAGTCAGAAGAGCAAGTAGACAAAGCAGTAGAGAAACTCATAGAAGTGTTGACAAATCTGGACTAATAACCAACACCAATAGATGTCGAAAACTTTGTGAAAGAAACAGAGAATATTCGACAGCACGACCAAAACGTTGAAAAAGTATCTGCTCTTCAACTTAATTGTTGGTATTAACTGGGGGTTTCTGTCCTAATCTGTAGAACAGTAGAGAAGAGACCACTTCAAGCAAAAGAAAGACAAAAGCAATATAGAGTAAATAGTATAAAATAGTATAAAAAGATGGAATATGCAGAACAGATAAAGAAATTTCAAAAATTCCTCGAAACAGAATACTACGACCAACTACTTGAAAAAGTAAGAAAGGGGTACAAATTTCTTCCAATAGAGTTCACCAAGATTTCAAAATTCCATCCGGAACTCGCAGAGGTACTATTGGAGACCCCTGAAGAAACCCTGAAAGCTGGAGGAGAAGCAGTCAACAAACTGGACCTCGAAGGAGACACGGAGAGTTTCAACCTCAGAATAAAAGACCTTCCTGAAAGCCAGGAAGTAATGATAAGCAACCTACGAAGCAAACACATAGACAAACTCATCCAAGTTGCGGGTGTGGTGAGGCAGAAATCAGATGTAAGACCGCAGGTGACAAGTGCAAGATTCGAATGCCCAAGTTGCGGAAACATAATACCTGTGCTACAAAAAAAATCAAAGTTCAGAGAACCGAACAGGTGTTCCTGCGGAAGGAAGAGCAAATTCCGTATGCTGAGCAAAGAACTCGTAGACGCGCAGAGAATAGTATTGGAAGAAGCCACAGAGGACATAGAGGGAGGAGCTCAGCCAAAGAGAATAGACGCCATAGTAAAAAAAGATCTTGTAAGCCCGATAAACGAGAAAAGAACAAGCCCTGGTTCAAAAGTCAAAGTCGTGGGGAAGTTGAATGAGATACCTGTGATGCATAAAAGAGGGGGAAAATCCACAAGGTTCGACCTCCAAATAGAATCGAACTATATAGAACCAATACACGAAAAATTTACAGACATAGAGATATCTTCTGAAGAACTCAAAGAGATAAGGGAGATAAGTGAATCAAAAAACGTTCAGAAAGAATTCAGAAACTCAGTCGCTCCGAACATCTATGGACACCAGAAAATAAAAGATGCGCTGGTTCTCCAACTATTCGGGGGGTGCAAAAAAACCTCGGGTGAAGTACAGAACAGAGGCGACATACACGTCCTTCTCATAGGAGACCCAGGAGCGGGAAAGAGCCAACTCCTCAAAAGAGTGTCAGAGGTCGCGCCGAAGGCAAGATATCTCTCGGGCAAAGGAGCTTCTGGAGCAGGTCTGACTGCATCAGTAGTCAAGGACGAATTCTTAAAAGGCTGGGCTCTGGAAGCAGGAGCGCTGGTGCTTGCCAACAAAGGAATATGCTGTATAGACGAACTGGACAAGATGGACAAAGATGACAGGACAGCCATGCACGAGGCCCTCGAGCAACAGACTATAACGATAAACAAGGCCAACATCCAGGCAACACTGAAGAGCGAAACAACAGTTCTGGCAGCTGCGAACCCGAAGTTCGGAAGATTTGACCCGTACAAAGAGATTCCTAAACAGATAGACCTCCCGACGACGCTTATCAACAGGTTCGATCTTATATTTCCTATAAAAGACCTGCCCGACGAAGACAGAGATGAAAAAATGGCTTCTTTCATACTGGAGATTCATAAAGAGAGGCGAAGCCCCGAGAAAGCAGAGATAGAGACTGACATACTAAGAAAATACATAGCCTACGCGAAGAAAGACGCAGAAAACCCGGATTTGACAGAGGCGGCGGTCGATGAATTGAAAGACTACTATCTGAAGATGAGGAAGAAAGGAAATAAAGAGGAAGGATTCAACACCGTTCCTATAAATGCGAGGCAGTTGGAAGCACTTGTTCGTCTGGCGGAAGCGAACTCAAAGATGCGCCTTGGAAAAAAAGTTAAGAGGAGCGACGCCGAGAAAGCAGTGGAACTCCTCCACTTCTGCCTGAAGAAGATAAGTATAGACCCTGAAACAGGAGAGATAGACATAGACAAGATCAGCACAGGTATCACCGCCAGTCAGAGAAATTATATAACAGTAATAAGAGATATCATCGACGAGTTGGAAGAAAAGACGGACAACGAGATGGAAATAGAAGAGATTATAGAAGAGGCAGAGATAAGAGATATCAGCAAAGAGAAAACAGAGGAGATAATAGACAAGATGAAAAGGTCGGGCGATCTGTATAGCCCAAAAAGAGGGAAGATTTCAAAGATGAAATAGATTAAATAAAAGTTTTAAACTCAGCAGTTATTCAATAAGTCATAAAAGACTCAAAAAGAGTTAAAAGAAAAGTGGGGGACGGGTTTAAAATGGTCCAGAGAGAGATTGCCAAAAAATGTTATGTGAAGAATATTCTGAACGGCAAGTACGTTGTGAAAGAAGGGTGGAGCCCAAACTATGTAAAAAGAGGTGAACTTAAAGTTTCAAGAGCCAACCTTGTAGGAGTTCTCATATCCAAGGGAGAAGACAGAGGAGTTTTGGACGATGGAAGCGGGCAGATTCTTCTAAGAAACTTCGAAGAGAAAAACCCTCTTAAAGATATAGAAGTAGGAGATGTAATATTGGTAGTGGGAAGACCGAGAGTGTACAATGATAGAAAGTTTATTAGACTTGAGATAGTGAAGAAGCAGAAGAGGAAGTGGCTCCAGCACAGAAAGAAAGAACTTGAAAAGAACACAGAACTCAAGAATATAGAAGAAAAGGAGAAGGAAGAGAAGAAGAAAAGCAGAGTTAGTCAAGAAGAAGACAGAAGCGAACAAGTAAAGAAAGGAAAGAAGAAAAAAGAAGAGAAGAATAAAGTTCTTACAAAAGATCTTCTTAAAACTATAAAAGATATGGACTCAGGGGACGGAGTTGATATAGATAAAGTCATAGAGAAGCACGGAGACGGTGCAGAAAAGAAACTGGACTTCTTAATGAGAGAAGGAGAAATTTTTGAAGTGAAAGCAGGCAGGATAAAAGTTCTTGAATAGAAATTCTATAAGAAAAAGAATGTTTAAAAAACAGAGAAAAAATACGGTAATAAAGAGATTATTTTTATGAGAAAACGAGAGGTGTGAGCCAGACTTCAAAAACAGAAGCCAGCAGAAGCAGTACAAAACTCAACAGCAGAAGATCAGCGGAGTCTAAAAGAACTTTTTCAAAATCCTTCGTTCCAAAATCGTGGTTTACAACCGCCTTTGAAATTATTCCTCCAGCGAGCCCGGCAACAAAATACGCAAGTATCTCAGGAACCCCGTGAATTACGTATTTCAAAAGACCTACTCCTACTACCTGGAAGTACTGCGCAATTTTTTCCAACCCCAACAGGTGCGAGTACGTCGTCAAGCCAGACCTTATAAAATCTCCTATCGCAACTCCAATTATAGAGGCGTTCCAAGAGAGTATAAAAATCGCTCCGGCGCCGTAGAGAAGAGAGAAGAGAGCGCAGAAGAAAAGAACAAGAAGATTATTCATAAAAATATCGGTGAAGTGTTGGAAAGACGCAGTGGAGAAGGATGTGACTCCTGAATTTATACTGGTTATCGTATTCGTCTGAGCTTCAAAGAGAACATTGAGTGTTGAAGAAGGAACAAGAAGATATATCGCAGTAAAAGCCAAAGTCATTCCTATGAAAAGCCAGAAGAAACTTAGGAGTGCCTTGGAGTGCTCTTTCAACAACCACAACTCTTTCTTCCCCTCAAGGTCTTTCTCCTCTTCCATCTTTATTATCTTTATCATCAAAGGAATAGCAGCCATGGCAGAGAGGAAGACTGAAAGTAATGAAGAGTATTTTTTGAAAACCTGGAAACCGAGAAAAGAGCCTACCGCAACGAATAAAAAACCAAGAAAGACCATTCGGAAAGGACTGCTCTCTGCCTTTTCAGCCGACAAGATATTCTCTAATACCATGATTTATCCAATAAAAAACTTATTTATATACTTTTTTGTTAAGTTTTGTCAGAAATAGAAGCAAGTAGTAAAAAAAAGTTGATTAGAACACTCTTAAATCTATTTATTTTTTTGTTCTCTGATTAATCAGTTAAAAAAAAGAAAATTATTTGTTCTTGGCTTCAACTTTGATGCTCTTCTCTTCGCTCTCCCACGCTTTTTCAAAGAGTTCTGACAGTGTTTCGGCAAAGAAAGGTGTATTCACCCATACGCCGACATCATAGACAGGGTGGACTTCTTCGTCGTGCATCAGCATAAAGATTAGTTCTTCCTTGTCTACTATGCAGAACCTTGATTCTATATCCTTCACATACCTTGCTTCTCCGAACTGATTTATTCTCTCGAAAATTTCCTCTACTTCTTCAGTTTTCGGAGCTGATACTTTTACATCCACTCCTCTCTCTGCAGCCTTGTAGAGGTATCTCTCTAAAACCTTGGACTTTCTAACCATTCCTTGAGGAGTCGTTAACAAGTATATAGACTCTTCTGCACCTTTTATCATACTCATTAGTTGATCATAAGTATTCTCTCTGTTGTTTAAAGCCCCTGTGACTTCGGATGGATCTACTGTATCTACTCCTTTTTTGTGGAGTTCTTTCAATTCGTTGAGTGTCTCAGTATCCTTCATATCCTCAAGTGATTCTCTTTTCTTTTTAGAGTCTTTCTTTATTTTTTTCTTAACTCTCTCCAAGACTTCTTCTGGAGAAACAGCTATGTACTTTATAGGTTTTCCTACTTTTCTTATTATAAAACCTTTTTTTTCAAGGCTTTCGAGAACGTCGTAGCTTCTACTTCGAGGCACGTCAGATATTTCCGAAAGTTCTCCTGCTGTGGAGACCCCTCTTGAAAGAAGCGCTGTCCATATCTTTGCTTCGTACGTGTTTATTCCGAACTTCTTTATTTTGTTTAGGAATTCTTTTTCTACAATCATTTTTTCACCATTGACTCAAATTAATTTCGTATTGTTTGGATAATGACCTGTTCTTTATAAATCTTTTGGTTTTTATTATTTTAAGGTAGTTAAAATTATTTTTGGTGTTTTTCAGTGAGACACCATGGTTTCGTGTGGAACCTTAGTATAAAATAAAATTGTGAAAAAGAGAGTAAGTATTAGTATCTTAAGTGACTGGATAAAATAAGTAATATGTTCTGCTTTTTAAAATTTAATTTATTTCAATATAGAAAATAAATATATTATAATTAATATTATATTATATAGTAATAAAAACCTTGTTTCAAGTGGAAAACAGAACTCTTAAATACAATATTTAAAGACGAAAATAAAAACAAGAAAGAGGAAACTAAGAAGTAGAAGAAATAGTATAGCAAGTATAAATACAATAACAAATATAAGTAATTAGAGGAGAAATCCTCGGAGAAAAATTAAAATTTATACTACATAAAGAATAATATAAAATAAAAAACTTAAAACAACTTTTACTAAAAGACCAGTTTCCACATGAAACAAAGGGGTGGGTTATGGCTACTTGAAACTATGATTTTTAGAATATGTTTTCCATAATAGATAAATTTATATAACCTCGGTTTCTTTTGGAAAATGTAGCAGAAAACTTGAAGGGGGCAAGATTGTTAAACTAATAAAAACAGATAAAAATAAATAATAGTTGAAATAAAAATGGGCATTGAACTTAATAAATTTTTCGAGGACTACATGAGCAAAACATCTCTATTCAAAAATAAAGATGTTCTTCAATCCAAACATATACCCGACGACATACTTCACAGAGATGAGCAGATAAACAAGACCGCCAACATACTCGCGCCCGCACTCAGAGAAGAAAACCCTTCAAACCTCTTCCTCTATGGACAAACAGGTTCGGGAAAAACTCTATCTATAAAATATATAATGGAAAAAATGAAAAACACAGCGGATAAGAAAGATATTCCTTTAGAAATGTTCTACCTCAACTGCAAACTGAAGAAATGCGCAGACACAGAGTACCGTTTAGTAGCTCAACTCGCGCGTTTCCTCGGAAAATCCATACCACCGACGGGACTGCCGACAGACGAAGTATACAACACATTCTTCTCCGCCCTGGATGAAGAGAGAAAAATAGTAATCCTCATCCTGGATGAGATAGATCACTTAGTAAGAAAAGCAGGTGACGAAGCAATCTACAACCTTACACGAATAAACTCAGATCTTAAAAACTCACAAGTATCCGTAGTAGGAATAACCAACAGTCTTTCTTTCAGCAACAACATGGACCCAAGAGTCAAATCTTCCCTGTCTGAAGAAGAGGTTCTCTTCCCCGCGTATGACGCTCTTCAGATAAGGTCGATACTTGAGTCGAGAGCAGAGAACGCATTTCACGATGGTGTGTTGAAAGAAGAGATGATAAGAAAATGTTCTGCGTACGCAGCGAGAGAACACGGAGATGCAAGAAGAGCTTTAGAACTACTAAGAGTGGCTGGCGAACTGGCAGAAAGGAGAGGTGATGAAAAAATAAGAATAAAACATCTCAATATAGCAGAGGACAAAATAGAGAAAGACAAAATACAGGAGATTATCAAAAGCCAGCCGAGCCAGTCCCAACTCACACTTCTGGCGATAATGCAGTTGGATCAGCAGTCAGATGAAAAAAAGCCTATCTGCACGGGAGATATATATAGTTACTACAAGGAACTCTCCAAGAACACCACGCTGAGACCTCTAACTCAGAGGAGGATATCAGATATTATAGGAGAACTCGACATGCTGGGTATAATAAACGCCAAAGTAGTCAGCAAAGGAAGGTTTGGAAGGACAAGAGAGATAAATCTTGCAATGACACAAGGCATAGAAGACAGGGTAAGAACTCTTCTGAAAGAAGAGTTGGAAGTTAGTTTGGCTTGAAAATGAAAATTGATGTTAAGAGAATTGTTAGAAAACTTCTCGATGAAGGAGTGCTTGTAAGTCCAGAAATCGTAAAAGAACTGAGTTCTATAAACAGTCTTTCTAAAGACAAGTTGAAGACCCTCTTGGAGGAAAAAGGAAAAGATTCGGGCGTAGTTGAAAATATAAATTTCTCCAAAGACGAAGTTGAAGACGTTGATAAAACCGGCGGAGAAGAAAGAGAACGTGTTGAAGAAGGAGAAGAAGACGAGAATAAAGAAGACCGAGTTAGAGACGAAAACATCGATTTTCTGATGAACTATAGAAAGAAGTCAGATAACAGAGAATACGAGGATTTTGTGGAATACTTCAACCAGAAGTACAACAAGTTGAAAAGTATACTAAGAAAAAGACCTGACGTGTCAGGAACTACGTCTATAAGAAGAATAAACTCGAAGAACGACAGAGGAGAAGTCTCAGTAATAGGAATGGTAAAGGAGAAAAGGAAGACAAAGAAGAACCACATGATGATAACTCTTGAAGACCCTACCGACGAGATAAAAACAATACTTACAAAAGAAAAAGAAGACCTTTCTAAAAAAAGAGACGAAGTAGTCCTGGACGAAGTAATAGCGATAAAAGGTCAGTTTACAGGAGACGTGATTTTCATAAACGAAATAATCTTTCCTGACTTCCCAATCAACAGAGAAGTGAAGAAGTCTCCAGAAGAAGAGTATCTTGCGGTGATAGGAGACCCACACGTGGGTTCAAAACTTTTCATGGAGAAAGAGTTTAACAGAATGATAAAATGGTTGAGAGGTGAACTCGGGAACAAATCCCAGAGGAGAATAGCCTCCAAGGTGAAATACATAATAATACCTGGAGATGGTATAGAGGGAGTCGGTATTTATCCAGATCAAGAAGAGGATTTAGAAGTTAAAAGTATAAAAGACCAGTACTCCCAGTTTATGAAATACTTGAAGAGAATACCTTCGGACAAGTCAATAGTATTCGCGCCGGGAAACCACGACGCCACAAGGCTGGAAGAACCTCAGAGCGCCGTGGGCGAAGAGTACCTCCAAGGCGCAAAGGAGATGGAGAACCTGACCTTAACAAGCAACCCTTCTTTTGTAAGGTTAGGCGCGACTGAAGACTTTGAGGGGTTCAAAGTGCTCGTGTACCACGGCTACTCCCTGATATACTATTCTGAAGAGATCCCTTACATAAGGGAGAAAGGCGGTCAGAAGAGGTCAGACCTTGTGATGGAACTTCTGCTCAGAAAAAGACACCTTGCTCCTTCCCATGACTCCAACCTCTACCTTCCTGACTCAGAAGAAGACCCGATGGTGATAGAAGAGGTTCCTGACATTTTTGTAACGGGGCACATCCACAGAATGGACTACAAAGATTATAAAGGAATAACTTGTCTTAACTGCTCCTGTTGGTCTGAGATTTCGGAAGACCAAAAAAAGAGAGGGCTTGAACCCCAGCCCGCGAGGCTCCCTCTTGTAAACTTAAAAACCAGAGATGTAAAAGTGATAAATTTCAAAGGATAAAAAAACATAGAATCAACCGATAGATAAATTATGAAGTATACTTTGTAATACTTTGTATAAACCCTTATATAAACTTATGAGGTAAACTATGAGCGGAAAAGAATACAGCAAGGAGATGAAGAGATATTTTAAGGAGATAAAGAATAGTTGTCTGGAGGCTTATGACTACGCTGAAAAAGCCAGGAAGAAAGGACTCGATCCAAAGGCGGAAGTAGAGATAACACTGGCAGAGACCCTCACGGACAGAGTTATAGGACTTATCTCAGTAGTCGCACCGCAGATAAGAGACTCTGGCATAAAAGATAGAATATCTGAGTTGGAAGAGGAGTATGGTGTGCTTGACTGGCGAGTCGCTTTTAAAGTAGCTTTAGAGATATCCAAGGAAGAATTCTGTGAGTTCGAGTCAGAGAAAGAAGCAATAGAAACAGGTATAAGAGTAGGGTTCGCTTACGTGACAGTTGGAGTGGTCTCCTCCCCTCTGGAAGGGTTTTCATCACTGGATATAAAGAAGAGGAGGGACGGTAAAGGCGAATACTTTCAACTCAACTACTCGGGCCCGATAAGGAATGCGGGGGGAACAGCCGCTTCTGTCTCTGTCCTGATAGCCGACTACGTCAGGAAAAAACTCGGCTATGAAGAATATGATCCGAGCGAGAAGGAGAAAAGAAGGTGCTATGCTGAACTGAGAGACTACAACGACTACGTCACCAACTTGCAGTATTATCCGAGTAAAGAAGAGAGTATGTTTATGATGAACAACCTGCCTGTAGCAATAGCAGGCACACCTTCCGAGAGGTACGAGGTCTCGAACGTTAAGTTGAAGAACCTTTCAAGAATTGAGACTGATACTCTACGGAGCGGGTACTGCCTCATACACAGTTCCTGTCTTCCTTTGAAAGCGCCCAAACTCTGGGCTCGGATTGAAGAATGGTACCAGGAGTTTGACATGGAGCAGTGGAGCTTTTTAGAGGAATTCATCGAACTCCAGAAAAAAGTCAAGGCAAGAAAGGGCTCGGAAGACGACGAAGACTCTTCGAAGTCTGAAGAACTGTCGCCGAACTACACTTATATTAAAGACCTTGTCGCCGGAAGACCTGTCTTCGGCTTTCCCCTCGAGCCAGGAGGATTCCGCTTAAGGTATGGGAGGTCCAGAGTCTCAGGGTTTTCAGGTGAGGCGATACACCCCGCGACGATGCACCTGTTGAAAGACTTCATAGCGTCAGCCACGCAGTTAAAGACAGAGAGGCCGGGCAAGGCAACTACTTTCATGTGCTGTGATACAATAGAGGGGCCTATAGTTCTTCTCAGAGACGGCTCTGTACGAAGAGTCAATTCAGAGGAGGAGGCCAAGAAGTTGAGTAAAAAGAACAAGGTGGAAGAGATACTCTACCTCGGGGATGTTCTTGTAAACTTCGGAGACTTCTTTGACAGAGCACACAAGTTGATTCCTCCGGGCTACACAGAGGAGTACTGGTCTCAGCAATTGAAGAAGAGCATAAAAGAATCCTTCTCCGAACTGGACTATGAGAAAAGTGCCCAGAGGATAAACCTCGGAGCGAGCTCCAGAAAAAAACTTTCCGAGAAAGCCCATTCTGAAAATAACGGAAGGAGCAGTGACGAAATTGAACTCTCTGCGAACAGTATAAAAGAGTTTGTGGAGAACCCCCTTAAGAATAAGCCCTCTTTCGAAGAGGCAGTTCTAATATCAGAAGAGTTTTCAATCCCTCTCCACGCACAGCACACCTTGTTCTGGAAGTTGCTGAGCAAAGACGAGATGGAACTGTTGCTGAAGAGAATCAACGGCGCAGAGATATCTAAAGAGGAAGAGAAGATAATCCTCGGCAACTCAGAAGAATTAAAAGAAGTACTTGAAAAACTCGGCGTAGAACACATAGTTTCAGGAAAAGAGTACATAGTTCTGAAAGGAGACTCTTTTAAGCAGTTGACAACACCTCTGGGAATAACTTCTTTAGATAAGAACAGAGAGAACAAAGAGTCCATCTTTAAAAAAGTAAAGGAGGGAGGGTTCGAAGACAAGGAGGTTCTTGAAGTAATCAACGACTTCTCACCGGTTAAAGTGAAGGACAAGGCAGGAGTATTCATAGGTATGAGAATGGGCAGACCCGAGAAAGCCAAGATGAGGAAGATGAAAGGAAGCCCCCACATGCTCTTTCCCGTAGGAGAACAAGGAGGGAGGATGAGAAGCATACAGTCTGCTCTTGATGAAGGCAGGATAGAAGCAGAGTTTCCAAATTACTACTGCAATGAATGCGAAGAAGAGAGAGTACATCCAAAGTGCGTTTTTTGCGGGAATAAATGCGAGTTGGAGGAGACCGAAGGATACAATGACAGAACCCAACTCTACTCTTCGAAATCCCTTGACATTCAGCCCTTGTTTGATGAAACACTTGAGAGACTGGACTTCAAAGTATACCCCGACATGATAAAAGGGGTCAGAGGTATAAGTAACGAGAAGAGAACTCTTGAACACCTTGCGAAAGGCATCTTAAGAGCGAAGCACTCCCTTCACGTTCACAAGGACGGGACTACGAAGTACGACTGTTCAGAGGTACCTATAACCCACTTCAAGCCGAAAGAGATAGGTGTCAGTTGTGAAAAATTGAGAGAACTCGGCTATAAAAAGGACATACACGGCGAGCCGATAGAAGATAAAGACCAGGTGGTAGAGATGAAGCCCCAGGACGTTATAATACCTTGCTCTCCTAAAAGCCCGAACGAGCCGGCAGACGAAGTCTTCTTGAGAGTGACTCAGTTCATAGACGAGATGTTGGAGAGGCACTACGGGATGAAGCCGTACTACAACTGTAGCAAGAGAGAAGACCTTCTCGGCCACAAAATCATAGGCCTCGCCCCACACACTTCTGCGGGGATAACAGGGCGGATAATAGGCTTTAGCAAAGTACAGGGGTTCATGGCACACCCTTTGTTCCACGCAGCGATGAGGAGGGACTGTGATGGGGACGAGTCCTGCATGATCCTTCTTATGGATGCATTTCTGAACTTCTCCCAGGAGTACCTGCCTGAAACAAGAGGGGGGACGATGGACTCTCCTCTGGTGCTGACCTACTTTTTGAACCCTTCCGAAGTTGATGACATGGCTTTCCACCTGGACATCGCCTGGGAGTACCCGCTGGAGTTCTACAAAGCGGCTGAACAGTACAAGATGCCCTTGATGGTCTCCGTAGATCAGGTCTCGGATGTTCTTGGAAGTGAGGACCAGTTTGAGAACTACGGCTTTACACACGACACCACCAATTTCAACAAAGGAGTTCTGTGTTCTTCTTACAAACTCCTACCCAGCATGAGAGAGAAACTCTTAGGACAGATGGAGCTGGCTTCGAAGATAAGAGCCTCCAACCCCCGCAAAGTAGCGAAGTTAGTTATCGAGAGACATTTTTTGAAAGATATCAAGGGCAATTTGAAAAAGTTCTCCAGTCAGGAGTTCAGATGCGTCCAGTGTAATACAAAGTACAGACGCCCACCTCTCTCAGGGGACTGCAAGGAATGCGATGGTCGTTTAATATTTACTGTTTCCGAGGGGAATATTACTAAGTACCTCGAGCCAAGTGTTGAAATAGCTGAGAAGTATGAAGTCGACCCTTATCTTAAGGAAGACCTGGAACTGTTGAAGATGAGAGTTGAGTCTGTTTTCGGTAAAGAGAGCGAGAAACAGGAAGACCTTGACAAGTGGTTTTAGAAATTAGAGATATACCTTATTCTTTGGTCTGGTTTTTAGAGAATTCTTCACATGTCTGTGTTTATGCTGTGCCTTGCTCCACACGCTTTGCACTTCATGGTGTATATGTTGTTCTCTTTGTTTATCTCCGTATCCGGTTTTCCGCAACTCGGGCAGAAGAGGAACTTATCGGCGTAGTCCGCTATTTTCCTGTTTATCTTTGAAGCGGAGATTTTCTTTCCGAAAATACAGGCTTGTTTGACTATCTTCCCCGGCGTCGCCAACTCTTTCAACACGTATTTAAGGAGGTGCTCTGGATCTCTGCCGAGTTTTTTTGCGATATCTACGAAGTTGTTGACTATTGTTTTATTCCCTTGGATGTGTCCTTTTACTTTTGGAACTTTGAATCTGGAACTCTCTGCTATCTCTTCCGGAAGTTCTTCTTTTCCTTTCTCTAGCATCTCGTCGTAGTCTATCATATTTCTTTGAAGTTATGGTTGTATTATAAATTTTTCTACGGTAAGAGATGTTTTTGATGTAAAAAATTATTTTTTTTCAATATTGAAAAATATTTTTTAGACGACAAATAGAGGAGGGAAGTCGAAAGATTTATTAATATGCGGGTTCTTAAGGTTAGAGAAGGAGGATAAGACCTTCTTCTAAATTGATAAAAAAATAATAAAGAAGATATTGAGGTGGTTTAAAAATGGGAGAAAAAGTTGAAAGAGTTGGAATTATCAAAGAAAGCGGATATCTCTATTTTGTTGACAAACAAGGAGACGTCTCAAGAGTGCCTATGGCAAGAGGCGGAAAGAAAGGCAAAGGCGGAAGAGAAAAAGTAGAACGTGCAGGAGTCATAAAAGAAGAAGGATGGCTCTACTACGTTGACAAACAAGGAGATATCTCAAGAGCAAAAATGGCAAGAGGAAGATAATAATAAACTTCCTCTATTAATTTTTTTTAACATTTATTCTTTTCTCAATTTCTTATACATCTTTACAAAAGATTTTTTATCCACTTGAAGACCTGCTCTTGTCAACAGTTTTGCCAGAGAAATCCCTGGTCTCTCCTCTTCTTCAGGAAGTTCAAAATCGAACATTCTCTGCAGGTTCTCTGTATAAAGGCAGCCTTCACCCAGTTCCAGACAGACAGGCTTCTCCTTCCCGCTCTTTACACACCTGTTTTCAAAATCTATGATTGCTTCCATGTTCTCTTCTTCAAATTCTTTTGACATCCCTTTTTTTTCCTCTTTAAAACCGTACTTTTTTAGATTGCTTGTCACGACTGCCTGTATAACCTCTTCCCACGTTTTTTTGAACAACCCATTCTTAAACCCTATACTTTCTCCATCTTCTTCTTTTTCAGCCGTGAGAACTCTTCCCAGATACTCCTTTACTTCCTGCTTTGACTCTCCATCAACCCACTTGTTTTCAACCAAGTAGCCGTACCTGTACTTCTTTACTTTTTTCACTCTTACAAACATAACCCTTTGTTAGGCACCAGAGTTTTTTAAGTTTTTCCGTGCCGAAATGACTGCTAAGCAAGGTCTAAGTTTTTACTCTGACTTGGCCTGTACAAGTTTTTTCTTAATCTCTGGCTTTATTCGAGTACGGAATTATCCCAAACCTTTTTCCCAGCCAGACGGTGTTAGACCTTGCAAGTTGAATAAATAGACTGGTTAGTGCTTGACCTATATAATAATTTACTCTACCGAGAATCACAAACATCACAAACTTAATAAAAAAGCGTTTTTCTGAACTAAGAGTATGGACCTCAGAGTAAAGAACATGTCTCTCAGCGCCGGCATAACCCCTGTAGCGGTGATGAACTACAAAGACGCGTTGAACTACGACCTTCAATCAGGTGACAGGGTTTTTATAAAGTCAGAAGAACACAATACTCATATAATAGCAGTTGTAGACATCACTCACTCAGACGAAACTCTGGCAGAGGGAAGAGTAGGGCTTTTCAAAGGTTCAGCAAAGAAACTCAAGACAGAAGAGGACGAAACTGTCTGGGTGGAGCCTGAGAAAAAACCGAAGTCGATAGAACTCATAAAGAAAAAACTGAACAACAACAAACTCACAGAAGAAGAGATACACCAAGTGGTAGAAGACATAGTCGAAGGAAGACTTGACAGAGTAGAACTGACCTACTTCGTTTCTGCAGTAGCCGTACACAGGTTGAACTTTGAAGAACTACTCCACCTGATAGAAGCGATGGTGGACTCCGGAGACGTTTTCGAGATAGGAAGGAAACCCGTTCTTGACAAGCACTGCATTGGAGGAGTCCCTGGGAACAGAACAACACCTATAATCGTCCCCATAATAGCTGCTCACGGTCTTACCATTCCAAAAACTTCCTCCCGTTCAGTTACCAGCCCGGCGGGTACGGCAGACACGATGGATGTTCTCACAGAAGTCTCCCTCTCAATAGAGAAGATGAAAGAAGTTGTGGAGGAGACTAATGCCTGCATGTCCTGGGGAGGCGCGATAGATCTCGCCCCGGCGGATGACAAGATTATAAAGATAGAAAGACCTCTCTCTATGGACATATCCGGTTTGATGATGGCGAGCATTTTAGCAAAAAAGAAATCCGTTTCAGCCACTCATGTTTTAATAGATCTCCCCTACGGCAAGGGAGCGAAGGTCGAAACAGAGAAGAGAGCCAAGGAACTTAAAGAGCACTTCTCCACTCTGGGCAAACTCCTCGGAATGAAGATAAAAGTAGTGCTCAGTGAAGGCTCTGAGCCCATAGGAAGAGGGATCGGTCCTGGGTTGGAAGCGGACGACGTTATGAAGGTTTTACAAAATGAAGAAGACGCGCCTGCCGACCTAAAAGAGAAATCTTTGAAACAAGCAGGTAAGTTGCTGGAGTTTTCAGGAGCAGTAGACCAAGGCAGAGGTCTCTCCAAAGCCAGAAAAACACTCTCTTCAGGCAAGGCATATAAGAAGATGAAAGAGATATTATCTGCTCAGGGAGAACCAGGTGTTGAAAGAAGAGAGGCTCAGACCTACGAGATAAAGAGCACAGAGGAAGGTGTGGTGGAGAGTCTGGACAACAAACAGATAACCAAGATAGCTCGGATAGCAGGCGCGCCGGTATCCCATAACTCAGGGCTCTACCTTGACAAGAAGAAAGGAGAGAGCGTGGAGGAAGGAAAAACTCTTTTCACAATACACTCCGAGTCCGACGAGCGGTTGGAGAATGCGAAGAACGAAGCAGAGAGGAAAAACCCCTACAGTTTAAAAACCGATTGAATTGGTGTTATTAGAATATTTTTCTCAGATTTACCTTGCATAGAGGAAAAGTTTTAAATAAGATTACTTTCTACTCTAATGGAAAAAGGGGTTGAGATGGGATTTTTAGGTTTTTTAAAGAAAGATTCTGATAAGAAGGATAGTTCTAAAGATAAGTCAGCAAAACCGAAGAAACAGTCGGGACAGGAAGGAAAAGACTCTTCCCCGATTCCTGATAAACCTCCTAAGAACTCTCCTAAAAAAGGAAAAAAAGGTATTGGAGGACTTGTAAAAGAGGAGAAGCCTCCAGGGCCTGGCAAAAGTGAGATGCCCCCCGGAACTAAAAAAGGCGAGTCCCCACAAAGACCGAAGAGCGATATTCCTTTGAACCCACCGAAGCCCGGAGACTTAGGGGAAGATCCTTCTGGAAAGAAGTTTCAGAGAAAAAAAGGCGGACCAAAAGAACCGCCGAGTCCTAACCCTTCTAAATCTAATAATTTAGGCCTTTCAGATCAACACCCTCCTGCGAAAGGAGGACCTGGTTCTTCCGAAACACCTAAACCCGGACGTGGAACACCTGATAAAAAAACACCACCGCCAAAGAGAGGTCCTTCTAAAAAGTCTTCTAAAAAACAAAGACCGGGGCCGAAGCCTAAAACAGGACCGAAACCTAAAAGAGAAGATGTTGGCGCGGGGAAAAATAGAAAACCCGGGCAACAGCGTCCTAAAATGCCTCCTTCTCCAAAGAAAAAGGAAAGACCCGCAAAGAAACCCAAGATGGGCCCAACCAAAAGCTCGCCCAAAAGGGGCAAGCCGAAGAAGAAAGGTCTGCCTGGGAAGAAAGAAAAGAGCAAGGCAAGGAAGTTTAAACCAGCAGGAAAAAAGAAGAAAGACTTAGAGGAAGAGAGCGATTTCGAACTGCCAAGTTTTAAAGATAAAGAAGAAGCAGAGAAAAAGAAGAAAAAGAAAAAAAAGGAAGAAGAGAAGATAGAAGAGCCCGAAGAATCACTCCCTGATTTCGAAGACGAGGACTTTGAGATAGCGGAGAAGATAGAAGAATCAAAGGAGATAGAACAACCCGAGTTCAAGAAAGTTGAAGAGCACCAACTGCCCGAGGAACTCTATGTCGAGCAGAAGGACTACAAGGAGGTAATAGAGGAGATAGAGGAACTCAGAGACATATTAGAGAAAGGAGATGAACTGATGAGCGATATCACTTCCACGAAGAAGAAACTCAACAAGAAGTACTCAAAATTCAATAAAGAGATGGATGAAATCCAGGAGAAACTGATAGAAGCTGAAAAAATATTGTGAGGGATAAACATGGCACCACCTGTTTTTATAAAAATAGAGAAGTACAAGAAACTGACAGAGACACTGAACTCCGTAGAGGAGAAAATAGACGACGCAGAGGAGACCATAAACTCTCTTGAGAGATTGAGAGATGACGTGGACGAGCAAATAGACGATTGGAGGAGAAACGTGGACTCTTTGAAAAAAAGAGTTTCAAGCATAAACGATTCACTCTTTGAGGAATAGAAAATGGCCAAGAAGAAATCTAAAGGTAAAAAGAAGAGTAGTAAATCCGAGTCTAAGAAAGACCACGGAGGATATTTTGTAAAACTGGAGAACCCCAAGGAAATAAAGAAATCCCTTTTGAAAAGTTCTAAACTTTCAATATACAACTTGAAAACATTCTACACCTCTCTGGAGAAGTTGAAGAAGAAAGCAGAGAAGAAAACAGGCGCCATGGAGGACCTTCTCGAAGACATGACCATGCTGGTAAATGACCTTGAGAAATGCGTTCCGAAAAAAGCACTCTCTGAGATGGACGAAATGCCGGAGAAAAAGAAGAGGAAGAAAACAAAGAAGAAAAAGAAGAAAAAGAAAAAGAGGCCTTCGAAAAAAGAGGCGTCGGAACTCTCCAAACTCAAGCAGTCACTCTCCAAAATAGACAAGAAGTTGGACAAGTTGTAGTTGTTCAAAACAGAACCGAATTCTCTCGAACCTTCCGACAGTTTTATAAACAACCATCTTTCTTTCGGTAAAACAAGCGGGGGTAGCAAAGTCTGGTCAATGGAACAGCAGAAGAACTGCAACAACTTGTTGTTTCGACCAGATGCGTTGGACTCAAGACTGCATGTCTTGAATGACGAGCCGAGAGGCGATGAAAAGAGAGAGACATCCACTGATGAGGAATCCAATCCCTTAGTGGGTTCAAGGGTTCAAATAACCTTCCACGAGAAAAACAGTTCCCAAGAACTGTTGATAATGTGAGGTTTGAAATCCCCTTCCCCCGCACTTTCCTATCAGAACACCTTCTTTTCGAAACTCTTAAGCAGTTTGTGGTGGGGGGCAAGTTGTATCTTTTCCTGGTTGGACCCGCCAGCCCAATCCATAACTTTTAAATACCTATTCTTTATTCCAAAGGTTATGGGATCCGAAGACGAACTTGAAAACACGGTCTACACGTATACTACATCGCAGTCAGATTCTGAACTGGAGGAAGAGAACAAGGTTTTGAAAGAGACTGTTTCAAAGTTGAAGTCTCAGATTAAGAAGTTCAAAAAACCCGCTCTTCTCGTCGCAGAGGTCTGTGAAAAGAGCAAGTACGAAGGAAAAGAGCACTGTGTAATCAAGGTTCCAAACGGAAACAAGTTCTTGGTAGAGGAGAACTCCGACGTAGGTGAAATATCTGCCGGCGACTTCGTTCTCGTAGAGCAGAAAAACTTGACGATCGTAGACAAGGTCTCTTCTTCCGACAAGTACAACGTAGAGAAATTCGTAATAGTTGAAAAGCCTACTGTCACGTGGGATGATATAGGTGGGCTGGACCATCAGAAGAAAGAGATTAAAGAAGTAATAGAACTTCCTCTGACAAAGCCCGACGTCTTTAAAGATGTAGGGATAACTCCTCCTAAAGGACTGCTTCTCCACGGACCATCCGGTACGGGCAAGACTCTTCTGGCAAAATCAGTTGCCAATTCAACAAACTCTACTTTCATAGAGGTCGTGGGCTCGGAGTTGGTGCAGAAGTTTATAGGTGAAGGTGCGAAACTTGTAAAAGAGATTTTTGAGATGGCGAAGAAGAAAGCGCCGTCGATAGTGTTCATAGACGAGTTAGACAGTTTGGCTGCCAAGAGAGTTGACATAGGAACTTCCGGCGAGCGAGAAGTCCAGAGGACTTTCATGCAGTTGCTTGCAGAGATAGACGGGTTCAAGAGGTTGGGCGATGTGAAGATTATTGGTTGCACCAATCGTAAGGACATCCTGGACCCCGCTGTTCTGAGACCGGGGCGTCTTGACCGATTAATCGAGGTTGGCATACCAGAAGGTGAAGGTATAGGAGAGATCTTCGACATCCACACAGAGTCGATGACTCTTGATAAAGACCTGGACAGGAAGAAAGTTTTCAAAAAACTGGAAGGCTTCTCCGGTGCGGAGATAAAGGCTGTCTGTACGGAAGCAGGCTACTTCGCGATAAGAAACGACCGGAGCACTGTAAAACAAGAGGACTTCTTCCACGCGGTGGATAAAGTCAAGCAGGAAGAGAATCTTGAAGGCGAAGACTATATGAAGATGTTTGGTTGAGCCCAGATGTTGCACTATCAATCACTCCCATTCTATAGTTCCAGGAGGTTTGTTGGTAATATCAAAGAGAACATCTCCAATATCCAACTCCATAAGTTGTTTTTTAAGTTCTTCAAGGAGGTTGAAATCTATTCTGAAGAATTCAGCAGTCATGGCGTCAATCGAGTCTACCGGTCGTAGAATAATCGATTCTTTTCCATCTATTAAAAGAGGAGCCAGCACTACTGGGAACTGCCAGATCTTATCATAAAGATTATGCTTTTTCATAAAATCAGTGACTATAGCATCTGCTTCTCTGAGAAGATCAAGACGTTTTTTAGTCAAGTAGCACTCTTTAATTCTTTGTTTCTTTAAATCAGACTCTGTTAAAGAGAGAAGCACTCTATTAATATCTAAAAAATTGTTTGTTAGAAGTGTGGATATGCTGGATAACTTCTCCCAGTCAACAGGACCTTTTAATATGCAAGGGTGTTTATACGTCCGGGAATCTCCTTGTACACCAACGCTTTTAATAGAGCCAACAAAAGGGTTAACATTATAACCTTTCTTATTTAAAAAACTCTTTATGTCCGAGTTTAAATCTTTTAAAGAAGGTAGGGTGTTGGTATTGGAGCATAAGCATCTAATTCCTAACCCAGGACCAGGAAAAGGGTGTCTCTTAACTAAAGAGTCACTTAGCCCAAGCTCTTCTCCAAGAGACCTAACTTCGTCTTTATACAACTCTTTCAACGGTTCAATAATCTTGCCCGAATCAATAAGTTTCTGTACTTTTTCTGTTCTGTTATGATGAGTCTTTATAGTAGAGGACTTTTCAGTATCACCGGACTCTATTGTGTCAGGGTATATTGTTCCTTGAGCAATAAGCCAATCCTCTGGATTTAGATCAAGTCTTTTTAATACCTTACTCTTAACCTCCATGAAAGCATCTCCTATAATCTTTCTTTTTTGTTCCGGATCAGCAACTCCTTGAAGTCTCTTCAAAAAATCTTCTTCTGCATCGTACAAGTGAAGATTATCAAAACCTGCTTTTCCAAGCTCTTCAACAATTTTTTGAGACTCGTCCAGACGCATAAGACCATTATCTATGTGCAGACCATAGACTCTCTCTTTACCGAGAACCTTTTCAAGGAGGGCGAATAAGACAGATGAATCAACACCGCCACTGACCAAAAGAAATACTTTTTTATCACCTATTTTTTTGACAATATCTTTCTTTATTTCTTTTAAGAATAATTTCATATCCCACTCTCTTTCAACACCACATATTTTAAGAAAATTATCTAATATAACCATGCCATTCTCTGTATGGGTCACTTCTGGATGAAACTGTAAACCGAAATAATTTTTTTCATAAGAGGCCATTCCAGCTATAGAACATCCTTCTGTATCTGCAATGGTTCGGAATCCAGGAGGCAATTCTGTTACTTCGTCACCATGACTCATCCACGCAATCTCTTTATCACTTAATGAATCGAACAGTTTGTTCTCTTGGATTCTAATCTCTGCCAGCCCGTACTCTTTAATTTTTCCAGAAGATACTTCTCCTCCTAAATCTTTAGCCATGACCTGATGACCGTAACATATTCCCAATATAGGGGTTTTAAGATCGAATATTTTAGGATCATAAGAAGGAGAGTTTTCATCATACACACTTGCTGGTCCTCCTGAAAGAATTATCCCTTTATAATCTTTTAATTCTTCAGCTTTTTTATCAGACTCTTTGATTTCTGAATAGACTCCTAAACGTCTTATCCTATTGGCAATCAAATGGGTATATTGACCGCCAAAATCTAAAACAGCAACTCTATCCATAAACTCTAATAATATTCCTTCTTTAAATTATTTTTTATTATTAACGCCACATAATCTTAAGATTTAAAAATGAGTATTACATTAATAGTTATATGGTTGTAAGAAAACATGTTTTTGTAAAAGGCAAGGTCCAAGGAGTTTCTTTCAGATACTATACTAAGAGAGAAGCAGATCTTAAAGATGTGAGTGGCTGGGTTAAGAATCTCTCCGACGGCAGAGTAGAGGCTGTTTTCGAAGGAAGCGAGGAGAATGTGGAGAAGATGGTAGAGTGGTGCCGTACAGGCCCAGATCTTGCTTCTGTGGAAGACATTGATGTAAGAAAAGAACAGGCAAAGGGAGAAGACGGTTTCAGCATAATAAGGTAGTTTTTCCGAGGTGTAATCAAAAACTTTAAATAGTAGTCTAAGTCAAAAGGTTGTAAGGAGGTTTTAGGTGAGTTAAAACAAGTCGAAAAAGAGATAGATATTCAGGTGATTTGATATGAAAATGAAGAGAATAACAGAGACGTATGACATGAAGGTTTTTACTGATGAAGGCGACTACTTCGGCGATATAGAAGAGTGTCTTTTAGAGGAGAACAAGGTCTCCGGGTGGAGAGTGAGAGCGACCAAGACCAGTTTTCTGAGCAGTGTTTTAGGCTCTGCGAAAGGAGTAATCGTCCCGCACCAACTTGTAAAGAGTGTAGGAGACATAATGATAATCAACAGGTCCGCTGTTCCAAGTTACGACCCCGAAGAGTGACCTTCTTCTTTCCAGTTCTACTCTTTTGGATAGAGCCACTCCTTGTACTCGTGGACTTTCTCCTTTGAGAAAAGCATGGAGTAACTTCTAACAGTTTTTTCTTTGTCTACAAATTCTATTCCTTTCTGCTGGATAAACTCGTTTGAAAGAACTGTTCTGTGTGCTTGGTTCGCTGGGTATAACTTAATCTCTTCTTTACCAGATTCTTTCTTCCCTGTTTTCTTCTTCAACTTCTTTACAAGAACGTTGTTCTGTACTTTTTTGTCAAAACCTACCAGGTCTTTGTGGGGGATGAAGTACGGGCTTTGTGCCAGGAGAGAAGAGATCTGTTTCTTACTCTCTTTTGTTTTTTCTCTTCTTTTGTTAGACTCTCTCTGAGCTTTTATCAGCATTAGATAGCCTGCTATTTTGTGGAAGCAGACCATGGATTCGTTGGAGTTTTTGAATTGGATCCCTCTCCACCCTTTCTTTTCGCAGGTGTGAGAGTAGTCTATCCACCTCCACCTGTCCTTGTCCGCTTCTTCGTCTGTCGGCGCGTTTAGAATTTTCATATCATAACTTCCGCTGTTACTTCTTTTTGGAACCCGCACCTCTAAGTGTTCTCCTTTGTCCTCCTCTCCTCCATGGTACTCTCTGCGAATCTCTGCTTCGGGCCACCCGCTCATGACGTAGGTGTAGAGTTGGGCTCCGAGTATGCAGTCTATGAGCGGAATTATTTTTTTACGATCTCCTCCTCTCTGCTTTCTACCGTTTCTACTCTGGGTTTCTGGGATTTTATGGCTGAATCCTTTGAAGAACGGGCCGTGTTCCTCGTAGGCTTTTTGGAAGGCAGGAGTTCTCAGTCTGTAAGGAAGTTTTTTAGCCGCTTTTCTCTTGTCCTCTCCAAATGCTTCGAGTAAAGAGGCTGATGGTCCTTGCTTGAAGAATTCTCTGTGGCTTCTGCATCCTTTAAGCGAGAGAGGGTCTTCTACGACTAAGTACTGGTCTTTCTTCGTAGAGTCTATCTGTTCCACAAGGGTTTTTACATATTGGTTCAGTTTTTCATCCTCTGTTTTCTCCCCTGCCCTGGCTTTTTCTCTTATCTGTTCTATCTGTTTTGTTTCTTCCAGGGTTACTTCTTCAAGACTTTTTATCTTCGAAGGAGTTCTTTTTTTGTTTAGAAATGGGTCTCTGCAGTACTCTCTTCCTTTCTTCTTGCTTGGGAAAGCAAAGTCTTGTAAAGGAGGGCTTGTCATGTTCAGTAGAAACCTGAATAGATTTATAAAAATTGCGGTTTTTTTACTTTTAGAAAGTGGTTAATATCGGTTTGGGTTGTGTTAGAGGAGGAACTCTTCCTCTCAACTCTTTTTCTTACCTCTCCCTTTGTATTTGTTGTCGAACTTCTCCTTCGCTCTCTGCTCTTTCCAGAAAACCTCGTGCGACGCCCTTTTTTGGAACAGAGATGTAGCGGTGTCGATGACATCAGACTGGTAGTCTTTCAAGTCTTTCTCTGAGAATATCTCTTCTGCGTCTTCTATACACTCCTTCATCAACTCTATGTTCTCTTCTCTGCACTTCTTCTCGGCTTCTTTCTCCTCTTCTTCCGTGAGATAGACCTCTCTCCATTCAGAATAGCCTTTGCTGTCTTCCGGGAACGATTTCGAAAAAGGCATATAATATAAAAGAATCAACTGAGATTAATAAATCTTACTCTTCGCTTTTCGAAAGAACTCCGCCTTTTTCACTTTTTTAAACATTTAAATTCTGCTTTGACTGATAGGGCGAAGCTCAGAAGTTGAACAGGTCCTTCTCCTTTTTAAGCGCCGTCGGCGCCTCGCCACCATGCCAGGTAAAACGAGGTCTAACCTGCATAGGGAATAAGCGTTCATTGTTGTCGTCGAGTATCATCGCCGCGCCTTGTCTTTCAGGAAGGTCTTCCAGCAACTCATCTATTCCTTCTCTCATGTAACTCTGCATGAGCATTCCCAGAGCGTCAGTGTCTATCTTTGCAGTTATTCTGTGGCTTAGGATAGTGTCGGACTGCGTCATGACATCCGTATGTATCTTTCCCGGCTGCTGAGAAGCCAGTATTAGAGAGATCCCGGGCTGTCTTCCCTCTCGAAGCACAGTGACCAAAGGTGTGGTGGAGAGAGTTCCGCCTCCTTTTGGAAGAAACTCGTGAGCCTCGTCTATGACAAGCCAGACAAGAGGGAAATCCTCTTCCTTCCCCTCGTCCCCGGAGAGATAGTTTACCTGTTTGTTGACATCTGCGAACTCCTCCCACTTTCGCGCCTCCATTCTTTTATCGAAAAGTTTCTGAGATACCAGTCCGATTACCAGACTCTTTATCTCCATAGAGTTCTCCATGTTGGAATAACAGCTCAGGTCTAAGACAGTAACTTGTCCTCTCACGGCAAGGTCTTCCAGCGAAGTGCCTTCTTTCGAAAATATCCCCCAGTCCTCGGCTTTTCTAAAATGGTTCTCTGCGGCGTTTTTTACAAAATTCTTGGATTCTTCATTCTTCTTTATCTTTTCAACTATCTCTCTTATCCCGTAGTCCTCTCTTTCCCCTTGCTCTATTTCTTCCTGGAGTTGATGGATAATCCTCTCTATAAGCACGCCTTCTGGGTCGTTGGACTCCACGTCGAAAGTAGTAGTCCAGTCCGAAGCGTTGAGATCTGCTGTTCTTATTGAAAACGGGTAGTCTGTCGGCACTCCTTTCTCCTGAAACTCTTCGAAGAAACCGCCAGGGGTGAATATCTTGACGTTATCTTCTCCCTCCGGCTTCATATCCCACTCCTCCAAGAGTTCCTTGTCCTTCAGGTTGGGGTACTTCATAGTCCAATAAACCCCCATGGTATCAAGCATTATAACTGAGAGGTTGTTCCTTATGCTTTTCGGAAGCCCGGCCATGCCTTCTGCTATGACCCCCATAGTGTAGGACTTTCCACTACCTCTCTTTCCGCAGACAAAAAGAACGTGGGTTCTCAACATGTCCAAGAATATCTTGTTGGAGAGGCTTACTGTTCTCTCCATCTTAATATACTGTTTTCCAATAAATATGGATCCTTTCTTGCCGTACTCCTCGATGTCGTCTTCACTTCTACCAATTATTATATCTCGCATGTTCAGATATCTTCTTCTCTCTGTTTATAAATTTTTTTAACAGTAGGCAAATTAAGATTGTATGGGTTGGGCTTGGCTTTTGGACAGTTCCTCCTACAATACTAAACTTGGTTGACCCGTTAATATCATAAGATTGTCGATTATCAAAACTTATTTAAATCCAAACTTTTTCATAAAAAAAGAATATATGGGTAACACTACGTTTTGCGGAAAAAAGATGAGTAAAGCAGGAGTAGTACTACTTGTTTTTCTCACATCACTGCTTCTTCTCTCCTGCAGTCCTCAGTTGGACGACGACTCTATAGATGAGAATGACTCTCTTGTCGATGGAGGAACAGAGAACCAGTCCTCAACAGGAAGAGGCGGGGCCTCCGAAGCCAAGGGCACAGTCTTCTACACTTATGAAGAAGGGGAAGCAGTAGTTGAAGTAAGAAACTATTCTGTAACTAAATATCAAGCAAGTATTAAAAACGGAAGCGGAGCCGGCCTTCACACCGCTACGACCGATACTGCCTCTGGTTCAGAACCTACCGAGGAGAGTGTTAAGAATGATTCAAGTTCGCCGGTATATCAACACAATGTATCCTTTGTTTTCCACGTGGTCGAGTTGCAGAACTTCAACAAGCCTGTGCTGAGCGAAGGAGATAACATCCGGTTTGAAAAGGTTGGTGTTAGAGAAGAAGAACTGCCCGAGTTCGAAGAAGGAGACAGAGTCGATGTACTGCTCTTCCTCCGAGGAACAGAGAGGATGTTCAAAGAAGGGCATAAGAACAACCAGTGGTTCTACAAAGTTAAAAGCGTGGAGTGAGTGGAAAATTCTCTTTTTGTCTTTACTGCTTTTTTTTAGTTTTCTGAGAAAAGTTCTTTCACTATCTTCTTAGCCTCCTCTATATCTCTTGGATAGGTGGCTATGGAGCACTGTATCTTGTAACAGTCTCCTCGGTCAACTACTGTGCACTTCTCTTCAGAAAGCCCTTTCTTGTCCAGGCGGATGTAAAGCCTCCCTTTTCTGTCCATGCGCCGGTCTAACTCCTCTAGAACCTTCTCTTTCTCTGCCGTTGTTAACTCGTCGGCAAGGTTTTCAAGGAACTCGTTGACATGGCTGATGTTTTCAAAGAACAAGGTTATGTTCTTCTTCACCCCGCTCAACTCGTCGTCCAACTCCGTAGTTGTTATGTCGTACCGGGGTTTTTTAACTACGTAGACCGTGGTGTTCTCTTTCTCAGGGTGGTGGAACACTTTTGACTTCTCCAAAAAGTCGGTTACTTCGAAAGGGAGGAGTCTTTCCAACTCAGATAGTAATTTGTGGAACTCCTCATCTCCCTTCTCAAAAAAAGTAATCCTTATATAGTGGGCGAGTTTCTCAACCATGTTTTGGCAGAGGCGGGTTACAATTAAATAATTTGCGGTAGAACCTTTTTCTGTATCTTTCTTTTTCTGTATCTTTCTATATTCTTTTCTATGTTCTTCTAAGTTTAGAGGCCTCTTAGTCTTTCGAAACCCCCCAAAACTCTTATAAAGAAGAGGATTCTGTTTTCAGCACATGAAACACTCATTCAAGATAGTACTGCTGTTGGTGGCGATATTCCTTGTTTCTCAGATAACAGGGCTGTTTTTTGTAAACCAGAGCATATCCGAAGTAAAGACGGTGGATGGGGAGACCACCGTGGGTTATGAGAGGACAACTATAGGTGAAAGACCCGATTTTCAGACGTGGCAGTCCTTGCTTTATATAATAATTGGTGTTTCGATAGGCACTGCGGTGATACTTCTGCTGGCGAAGTACAAGAAGAGGAGGGTCTGGAAAGGATGGTTTCTCCTGGCAGTGTGGCTGACTGTTTCTATCGCGCTCGGCGTTCTAATGGCTACGTGGCTGGCGCTGGTCACAGCAGCGGCTATAGCTTTGTGGAAGGTCTACAAGCCAGACCCGGTGATACACAACTTGTCGGAGATACTCATGTACAGCGGGTTGGCGGTGCTATTAGTACCTCTGTTCGACCCCTTGTGGGCGTCCATTCTGTTGCTGATAATAGCTGTCTACGACGTGATAGCTGTCTGGAAGAGCAAGCACATGGTCGAGATGAGCAAGTTTATGATGAAGAGCAAGATTTTTGCCGGCCTGATGGTTCCTAAAGAAGGTGAGATGGGCAGATTGAAGACCAAGGCGATGAATAGTTCCCACAAGAAAAGCGGTGGTGAAGGTGGAGAGAAGTCAGGTCGGAGCAAGAAAAGTTCTTTTGCGGTGCTTGGTGGAGGAGATATTGCTTTTCCGCTGTTGTTCACGGGAGTCGTGATGCAGAGTTTGATACAGTCAGGTTTTTCCAAGATTAACGCTTTCTATCTTTCTCTTCCAGTAATCTTTTTTACAACGGCTTCTCTGCTACTCTTGTTCTACTACACGAGAAAGAAGGAGTTCTACCCTGCAATTCCTCCGCTGACAGCGGGCTGTTTTGTAGGTGGAGGGGTTGTTTGGTTGATTACTTTATTGATATAATTCTTTATCTTGCAGTACAGGTTGAGGAGGGGTTTTATTTACCTATTTTCTATACCTAACTTTTCGTCTATGCTTTCTGCTATTTTTTCTATGTCTTTCAGCATATTTTTTGTGTCTCTTTTTATCTCTTTCACGGCTTGTTTGAGGCTTCCTCCTCTTATAGTTATCTTTTTTTTCTTCCTAACTACTACGCCTGCTTTTATCAGTTTTCTCAGATGGTAGTTGACCAGGTCTTGGGTGAGGTCGAGGTCATCTGCTATGTTTTTTGAGACGGGCTTCTTTTTTTTAGAGAGTTTATTCAGTATGTTTTTTATTATTTTTTCTGAAGTGTATTCTGTATCTCTTCCTGAAGAGAGGCATAGACTGTTACAGAGCCAGGTAATATCTCTGTCTAACTCTTCTTTTTTTGGCTTGTTTATTTTTTTTATTTTTATCTTTTTCATATGTTCTATTCTGTTGTGGACCTTTTTTTATAAATCTTTCCAAAAATTATTAATATTATTTTAATATTATTAAACTTATATACTTTATAACAATAAAATTTAAATAGTAGTTGTGTTTTAAACTATAACGAAAAACAAAAGATTAAATCGGAGGTGATTCGCATGAGAAAAAGCATCTGGGATGAAATGAGAGAGATGCAGAAAAGAATGGACTCTGTATTCAGAGATTTTTTTGAGAAACAATCATCAAGTCTCCTACCAGAAGGGGAGGCTGAAAATAGAGATTTAATCAGCCAAGATTATGCCACGCCGGCATCAGACCTGTTCGAAACAGAGAACGAAGTAGTGGCAGAGATAGATATTCCCGGCGTGGAGAAAGACGATATCGAAGTCAGTATAAGCGAAGACTCTGTCAAGATAAAGGCAGAGAAGTCAGAAGAGAAAGAAGAAGAGAAGCAAGGAGTATACAGGCAAGAAAGAAGTTTCTCAGGATTCTACAGAGAGTTTCCTCTCTCTAAACAAGTAGATCCTGACAACGCAGAAGCGGAGTACCAGGAAGGAGTGCTGAAGATTAAACTGCCGAAAGTAGAAAAAGATGAAGAAGAAATAAAGAAGATAGAGGTAAACTAAAGGAGGTGAAAAAAATGATATTTGAAGACAAAAACGGAAACCTCGTGGATGAAGAGGAACTTGACAGACTTCCTCCTTATGAAATCGAAGATAGAGGCTTCCACCTATACGACAGACAAGACAACCCGTTCGTAATAAACATAGGAAAGAAGAAGCAGAAACTTGCTTAAACCTATTTTTTTATTTTTTCTAATCCTATTATTAATCCTATTATCCTTCTAAGAAGGGGCTACACGCACTTTTGTAGACAATTATCACCCAAACTCTGTTCCTACTTTAACTTCGTCTGCTTAGTTCTGCTTTCATAAGAAGCAAGTTCTACTTCAAGACCTTCCTGCCCCGCCGTGGTCTCAACGCCTGTCCTCTTCTGTATCTCCCTCGCCTCTTGGATGACGTCCTTCTGATAGAGTTTCGTGCCGAAACCAGTAATAACAGCAAGTTTCGGCTGTACTTCTCCTACGAGTTTAGATGCGTCTTCAAGGTTCATAAAACCTTTCTCTGAGATAGACGCGGGGTGCTTGCAGTTTACAATAAGTATATCTGAGTCTTTGTGTTGCGCGGGGAGTCCTGAGAAGTAAGAGGTATCCCCTGTGTAAGATATGACAACCGATCCTGTCATTATTTTAAAACCAACACCTGTCTCGTCAACCCCTCTTGTTTTTGGAAAACCAAAGTCCAAATAATTTATCCCGACTTTGGAATCAGGAGTTACTTCTACTACTTTTTCTACCTGGCCCTCTTGCTCTTTCATCAGTCGAGGCCTCGACTCCTCGGTAAAAGAAGTTATCGATTCTGCACAGAGGACGACGCCGTGAGGGTCTTCACCTCCGTAACTCATCGCATCTATGACTGCGTTAAGATCATCGCATTTCAGCAGAGAATTGTTTGAGACCAGAACAGCCGTGTGCCCCCTTGGGTTGAGGTTCAAGTCTCTGAGCCTGATAAGAGAGCCCGGCCCAGGGTCTATATGAAACTGGTCGTCTTCAAGATCCAAGACTATACCACCGGTCCGCAGGGCTTGTGAGCCCATAAGATAAGAGTCTCCCGCTGTACCTAAAAAAACTATCCTGTTAGCCATCGGCACCTCCCCAAACACCTCTTTTCGAATAGACCTTGTTAAGAGTACATATTTTTCGAAGTTATAAATATTTTGGTTGAATGGCTCTGCCAGGTCAAATTAATCCAAACAACTTCCCAAGGAAGAAGAGGTAGAATAGTATCAGAGTCCAACCCTCCCACTTGGTAACCTCTGAATCCATAGTCATGAACAAGTACAACAGCGACGCTATAACCATCATAACAATCATTAGAAGAGGATAGTTGAATGATATCGGTCCAATAATACTTGTTCCCAGAATAGAAGGTATCCCCAGAACCGCGAACGAGTTGAAAATGTTTGAGCCAAGAACGTTTCCAACAGCCATCTCCACTCTGTTTCTCTTGAGCGCGGTCAAACTAACCATCAACTCAGGAAGCGAAGTCCCCAAGGCAACAGCGCTTGTAGCAATAACCTCTGTACCTACATCTATCAGCGAAGACAATTTTATAATAGAGTTTATAGTCCACTCAGCGCCGAAGTAGATGAAAATAGAGGATACTATAAGGACAACCCACGCCTTCCACACGGGCTTTGACTCGTTCCTGCTCTTCTCTTCCAACTTCTCAGATTTTTTCTTTATCTGAGTCTTCTCCTTGCTCTCAACAGATGAGGCATAGGCGATGTAGATTATGAAGCCGATAAGAGAGACTATTGCTTCCGGCACTGTAAAAACCCCGTCGTAAAGCATCAAGGATATTACAAAGGCAGAGCCGATAAGCAGAGGAAGGTCGATCTTCATGATATTGTGAGATAACTTTATATGACCTGCCAGGATACTTACAACCCCCAGAACAAGGAAGACATTGGTTATGTTGGAACCTACAACGTTGCCCACCATTATACCTGCTTCTCCTCCAAAAACAGCGATTGTTGAAGAGACGAGTTCAGGTAGGGAGGTTCCTATAGATACAATAACCACACCTATGATAAACGAAGGAAAGTTTAAATGCTTGCCAACCTTCTCAGCAGCATCTGTAAAGAAGTCCGAAGACTTAATAAGAACAACCATACTGACTACAAATATAGAAATCCATAAAACCAACACGCCCCACATATTAAAGCAGGAAAACCGTTTGTATTTAAAAAGTTAATTGTGAAATCAGACCTATTCGAATATGAAACAATAGAAGTTTCAGTTGATTTTTATGATATACAGTAATTAGTTTCTCAATCAACAACTCTCCAGTATATAAGAAGTTACTTTGAGAAAATCTGATTTTTTTAAAAGAGTCTGCTCTTTTTTCCAAACCGAACCTTTTAAAAAGAATATATGAGTTACTTCTTATGCTAGCCTGGGGCGATAGCCGTGCCTTGTAACCATAAATCGGCTTTATGATGGGGGCGAAGTCGGGGACGAGGTTTTTCCAATGAGGAAAGGTCTTTCTTGGACTGCCGATACTCTGTCCTCAGTGATGTTCCGGGTAGTGAACCGGGTCTTGCGTGGAAGAAGAGTTCTTTGCGCGCCCGAGAGGCCGGGAACGGTGCAGCCCTAATCTGCCGGGGGTATGTACTGAGGGTTGCGGAGAGGAGGAAAAAGGGAGGTCGCCTCTCCTCTGCGAAAGGATCGACTCTCCGACACGCGTTTTTTGTTCAATGTGCGATAAGAGACAGCGTCTAAAGGACGTAGAAGGGAAGAGGTGAAGAAGTCTTGGTTCATAAAACCTATAAGTCGTGGGGGTTCAGAGCAGAAGAGATAATTCTTGGAGGAATAATACTTCTGAACATACTGGACTTTTTTGAAGTCCTAAGCCCCGGCGGGGACTACATAAAGAAAGTGGTCTCCTGGGTGGCTCTCGGCTACCTTCTCTACCAGGCAAGCCCGACAGAGGTGCTGTTCGGCAAGAAGAACAAGTTGTTCGACTTCTCTCTGATCATAGGCTTCTTTTCGATGATAGTGAAGAACTTGATAGGCTTCGCAGTCTCTGCCCGCGAGGAGATAATAAACAACGCCCCCTCCTACCTCCAGTTTGTCAAAGGAGGCGTGGCTGAACAGATAAAGATAAATGTTTCAAACGCGACCATGACTACCATACAGACAGTAGGGGGTATCCCCGGCGCTTCTGAGATGATGAAGTCTTATGCTTCGAAACTAACCCTTTTCAAAACATCCATCGGGTTCTCTTTTGTTTCAGGAACCGGGACAGAATCTTTCAAGCTGATTGCGAGCGGGTTCGACGGTTTCGTCCTCCAACTCTACAACACCTTGATAAAGCACTCTTTTCTCCTGGAGAGGTGGGGTTTCTTCATAGGCGGAGGGGTAATGCTTTTGATAACCCTGTACATGACCTTCTTTTCCGAGATAAAAAGTCCGTCTGTGCTTGCAGTGCTCCACGAAGAAGGCTCTGCCCCGGGTTGGTCCAAGATTCTTAGATGTGTTCTTGTCTTCGCCGTGCTTTCAGCCTTCTTTGTTCTCGTGTTTAACTTGATGATGGAGTGGCTGGCGATAGCCATAGACGCCCCTCTTCTCATGCTCGGCTTGGCAGGCACAGTTCTCCTTCTGCTCAGAGGTGCCGAGATGGAGCTTGATAACTGGCTCTCTTCAGTCGGTAACTTCGGCGAGGGGTTCTACAAGAAGTTCATAGGTCTTTTCCACACGAAGCACAGAATCTTGCTCGGGCTGTCCGGTCTGCTGGTACTCCACCTCCTTACAGACGTGGGGAACTTCATGATACCTTATCTCGTGGGCTTCCACGACGCGATATACTTCGGGACGCTTGGCCCCGGCCATCACTCTCTCCTCGCTCTGATATCCTCTTCGTTCTCTCCAAGCATACTCGCCACGCTCTCCTTCTTGGCGCTTTACTTGTTGAACTACTCCGCCCTTCTTCTCCTGCTGGTCCTGCCCGGATACATCTGGTACAAGATTTTTAAAATGAGGCACTCCTCTTTTGAAGAGATGCACTACCCGGATTTCAGTCCTTTTTTCCTTGCTTTTTTCTTCTCCTCCCTAACTGCTTTCCTCACCGCCCCCGTCTACACCTTGAAGGGTCTGAAGAGTGGCTCTTTGGTCGGAGTGGACATAACTTCTGCACCGCTCTCCATCGCGCCTGTAAAAGCAGAGGTCATTCTTCTCTTATCCTTGTCAGTCTTTGGAGTGGTCTTTTTCCTTGGTTTGTTTGAACGAGTGAAGAAGTACTTGACTCTTATACTACTGCTCTCTTCTGTGATCTTCCTCGGGTTCTACGCGTGGCTCTACTTCATATCCACTTTCAAATACTACCTCTCTCAAATAACCTCTCTGTTCCAGGAGAACTTCTTTGTTCTCTCCTTCTTCTTCCTCTTGTTCCTGTTGATAAATGCTCTTTTCTACATCTCCGGCTTCCTGATATTCATATACGAGATATGGAGAGAATAGTTATGGTTTTAGGTAAGCAAGAATTGAAGGGTTTAGGTCATTATAATCAATATAACAAAAATCAATAATAAAATAATCAATAACAAAATAAGGCAGAGAGCATAGCAACTTTTATAAATAAGACTTTATACCTCACTTTATAATGGGTGGGGCTGAAGAGACAGTTTTTAAACTGAAGGACGTCAATAAGTCTTTCGGGAGTAACACAGTTCTTAAAGACATAGATATTACTGTTAAGAAAGGTGAGATTATTGGCTTCGTTGGGGCTTCCGGCGCGGGTAAGACGACACTTCTCAACTCAATGGTGGGTTTCATCCCCGTGGACAAGGGAAAGATACTGGCTAAGAGCCACAAGAAAAAAGAGTTCTACCAAGTAATCAAGAACCCGATGAAGGTGAACTCCAAGTACGGGTTTGCAAGCCAATCGCCGAGTTTCTACGAAAACCTCACTGTAAGAGAAAACCTCGAGTACTTTGGAGAGATGTACGGGTTGGAGAAAGAATCTGTAAAAAAGAACATGAGAGTTCTTCTCAGACTACTCGACTTAAAAACGTGCCAGTACGTTCTCTCCAGAAACCTCTCCGGCGGAATGATGAGACGGCTGGATATAGCGTGCGCGATGATACACAACCCAGAAGTCTTGATACTGGACGAGCCGACCTCTGACCTGGACCCTATGCTGAGAAACCAGATACTGGCGATAGTCAAGAAAATAAATATGAAAGGAACAACAGTGATAATAAGCAGTCACCACCTGAACGAACTGGACAACCTGTGCAACAGAATAGCCATCTTGAAGAACTCCGAGATAGTTGCTCTTGACTCCCCGAACAAGTTGAAGTTGAGGCATACCAAAGACCAGAAGATACTCCTGGAGAGTTACCCCGGCGAGTATAAGAAAATAATCGACTCTTTGAAGAAAGAGAAAGTCACGGAGATAGTGGAGGAAGGTCCCTCTTTGATAATAAAGACCAAGGACCCGTCATCTGTTATAAAAGAGGCGCTTCTCCTTTTGGAGAAACACGACGAGTCATTGATAGATGTCAAGTTGAAAAAACCCAACTTGGACGACGTCTTCAAAAAAATCTATTCCACAAAAAAAGATTAGTAGAACAGAAGAACGAGTATGGTGTAAGAGAATGAAATTTGCAAAAGCGATCGGGAAGAATCTGAAACTGCTGTTCAGAAAGAAAGAGACAGCATTCACAATAATCTTTGGCCCGATCCTAATAATCCTTCTGGTAAGTTTTGCTTTCTCAGGGAGTGGAGAGACCAAGGCAAAAGTAGGAGTGAGTTCACAAGAGTACACCCCTCTCGCAGACAAGTACGTTCAAACCCTTAACGACGAAAAATACTTTGTCAGTACCTACTCCAACACTTCAAAATGTATCTCGGAGATAGAGAAAGGAAGCCTCCACGCGTGTTTAGAGTTCCCCGAGGACTTCAGGATAGAGAACAACAAAAGCAACGAGATAACTTTCTACGCGGATTTCTCCAGGATAAACCTGGTCTATATGATAATAGACTCTCTTTCAAAGAAGATGGAGTTACAGTCCTCTTCCCTCAGTTACGAGATGACCAAGGAGATTATTGAAAAGTTGACTTTTGCAAAGAAGCAGATACGGGAGCAGAAAGGAAAGGTCGGGGAGGTAAGGAGAAGGACTTCAGGGACATTGAAGAACCTCTCAACCACGGGTTCAAAGATTCAGTTTGACGAGATGGCGAATACGAGTTTCGACCTTAAGAGATTGAGGGGGAAAGTTACCCATTTTAAAGGCGTGGCGGATTCTCTTGAAGAAGAGACCCTTATCACAATAGAGGAGACCCAGGACTTGCTCTCCGACCTCGAGTCCGGCTGTGATTCCTGCTCAAATTCTACAAAGAACAAGATTGATTCGTTACAGGACAGTCTGAACAAGCACAGAGAGAGCATAGTTGCCAAGAACGACGGAAGCGAAGAGAAGTTAAGGGAAGCCTACGACTTCATAGACGCCCTTTCCTCGGGTATAGAAGACCTGCGCCTCTCCTACCAGAACCTCACATCCTCTGCTTCCGCTGCCAAGACAGATATCGGCGACGCGGTCAAGAGATTGGAGGAGAACGAGAAAGACCTCAACAATATAAAAGGCTCTCTCATGTTTCTTCTGGACTCGCTTGAGTCTCTTGAGATCACCCAGGCGGAGAGTATAACCTCTCCTGTGACCACAAAGATTGAGCCTATATCTTCGGAAAGTTCAAATCTGACTTTTACCTATCCTTACATCTTGATGCTTGTAATAATGTTTATGGGTCTGCTCCTCTCCAGTTCCTTGATAGTTGCGGACAAGAAATCCAGGGCTGCTTTCAGAAGTTTCACTACCTCCACCCCTCCTTCTTACCAGCTCTTTCTCTCCTTTGTGACCTCTTATCTGATAATAGTCGCTCAGGTTCTGGCAATACTCCTGCTCTCGTTTTTCTTCATACAGAACTCTCTTTTCAGAGACTTTGGTGTGACTTCTTTCATACTTGCGGTGGCGATCGCTCTCTTCTCATTCTTTGGCATGATTATTGGTCACTTATCCAACAGCCAGGAGTCGGCGACGATATCCTCTATAACCATAGGAAGCATCCTGTTGTTCGTCTCCAATCTTGTCATCCCTATAGAGAGCATGGACTGGGTGGTGAGGATACTTACCAAGTACAACCCGTACGTTGTGCTTTCAGAACTCTTGAAGAAATCTATTCTTTTCGGCACTTCCTGGACTCTGGTGTTCAAAGAACTCTCCTTTGTCTTCGGGGGTCTGGTACTACTCGTAGTGGTGCTTGTCATGGTGCAGAGGTATAATCAGCGAAAGTTCTTCCAGAAACACTCCGACGTTGGGAAGAGAGACGAAGCCGAAGAGAAGGACGTTAAGCCTTTAGAACTTCCAAAAGGAAGGGTGGAAGACGCCTACGACCTCCTACACGTACTGGATAAGATGACCAGGGACGAGTTCTCTGATTTCGTGAACAAGGACAAGAATGCAATAAAGGATTGGGTGAAGAACGAACTCGAGGACAAGAAGTTAATCTCTAAAGTCTCCACCCGCTCTAAGGAGAGAATGATGATAAGGCTGGACAAGTACCTGAAGAAAAGAGCAAAAAAGAGAGAGTGATACTTTTCCTTTGCGACAAGATTCTTTTGAGCCCTCTCTACCCACTCTAAGTTGTTCTTTCCCTTTTTTTTCATGTTTTTGAAAGTAGTGTTTAGAGACCAAAAATATTTATAAATCACCGTTTCGATTTGTTGTAAGCAGTGGGTTTGGGAGCGGTGGAACACCTTGTTTGATTTATTGTTTTTGATGTCCATAAACTCCTACGGGAGTTTTATAATCTACATATTCGGTAGCGTTTAGAAAATTTGAATACGTTTGGGTTTAGTCAGTTAGCGGAGGTGCCGGTAGGTGTTCAGCCAAAGACATACTGATAAGAGAGAAAAAAGAGAAGATAAAGTATATAAGAAAATATATGAGAAAAGGAGTTGATTAAAATAGGGATCGAACTTACAGAGAACCAGGAGAAAGTTATAAAAGACAAGTATTTAGTAGGAGTTGAGTCAGTAAAAGAACTTTTTGAAACAGTCTCAAAGAACATAGCACTCTCGGAGATACTGTTCCACGATGAATTTGACCCTGATAAACATCTTGAAGGAGTCAGTTTTGAAGTGGTCGAAGACAACATCCACTCTTTGAGAACAGATACTTTTCTTTTTCATTCAGCCCTCTCCTCTCAAGAAGAGATAAGGGGGAACTTTAAAGAACTGCTGTCTCAACTCGAAGACTTGAGTGAGACAGAAGAGTTCAAAGAAGCAGTAGAGGAGAAAGAAGAAGTTTTCTACGACTTAATGTCCAACTTCAAATTCCTCCCAAACAGCCCCACCTTGATGAACGCGGGAAGACCCCTCCAACAACTAAGCGCTTGCTTTGTCCTACCAGTACCTGACTCTATCCCGGAGATCTACGACTCGGTTAAAAACATGGCGGTGATACAGAAGTCCGGAGGTGGGACGGGTTTTTCCTTCTCCAGCCTCAGGCCAAAAAACGACGTGGTAAGGACGACCAAAGGAGTCTCCTCCGGCCCCATCTCTTTCACAAAACTGTTCGATGTCTCTACAGAAGTAATAAAACAAGGAGGCATGAGGAGAGGAGCCAACATGGCTGTTCTGAGGTACGACCACCCCGACATAAGAGAGTTCATCCTTGCAAAGAACAAAGAAGAAGTCCTTGAAAACTTTAACATCTCAGTTGCGGTGACAGAAGAGTTTATTGAAAAAGCGGAGAGAGGAGAGAACTATGACTTGATAAATCCGAGGAACGACGAAAAAGTAGGAGAAGAGAGCGCCGATGAAATATTTGACCTGATTGTGAAGAACGCATGGGCTACCGGCGACCCCGGTGTGATCTTCATAGACAGGATAAATCAATCAAACTCCAACCCTGTGCCCGGTGAGGGAAGAATAACATCTACCAACCCTTGCGGGGAACAACCCCTGCTTCCTTTCGAACCCTGCAATCTTGGGAGTATAAACCTCTCTAAGTTTGTGGAGGACGGCGAGTTCGACTTTGACTTTCTTGAAGAGACAGTTCACAAAGCCATAAGGTTCTTAGACGACGTCATAGATATAAACAACTACCCTCTGGAGAAGATAGAAGTGATGGCGAAGAGGAACAGAAGAATAGGGCTCGGTGTTATGGGTCTTGCTGAAACTCTCTCCATGCTCGGGATACCTTACAATTCCGAAGAAGGATTTGAGTTTGGAGAGAAGATAATGTCTTTTATCAACGAAAAGGCTCTCGAAGCCTCCAATAAGATCGCAGAGGAGAAAGGTGTCTTTCCGAATTACAAGGACTCGATATATGACAAGAAAGGCGAGCACTTTAGAGGTGTTGACTCGAAGCCCAGAAACGCTGCCAGGACTACTATCGCTCCTACCGGTACAATTGCTATAGCGGCGGGGCTTCAAGGATCAGGAATAGAGCCGTTCTTTGCCCTGGCGTACGTCAGGTACAACGCTGAAGCACTCGACGCATTGGATAGAGGTGAAGAGCCGAAAGAGAAAAATACCTTTTTTGAAGTCAACCCTGTTTTTGAGGAAGAAGCAGAGGAGAACGATTATTTTGGATTGGATCCTGAAGAACTCTGGAAGAAGATAGATGATAACCACGGCTCAGTACAAGGGTTGGAAGAGGTCCCTGAGGAGATTCAAGAAAGATTCCCTGTAGCCCACGATATGACTCCGCAGGAACACGTAAACATGCAGGCGGCTTTCCAGAGACACACGGACAACGCGGTCTCTAAGACAATCAACTTCCCCAACTCCGCTACCAAAGAAGACATCCGAGACGGCTACCTCTCTGCTTATGAGAAAGGGCTGAAAGGAATAACTGTCTATCGAGATGGGTGCAAGAGCCAGCAGGTACTGAACCTTGAGAACAGCGACGATGAAGAAAAAGACGACGAAGTGGAAGAGACTGCCGAGGATAAGTCTAAGGAGGATAAAGAAGTTGACGACGTTGAGGACCAGAAATGTCCTGAGTGCGGGACCAAACTGGCACTTCAAGAAGGATGCTCTACCTGCCCCAACTGCGGTCACAGCGCCTGCGGTGTGAAGTAGATTCTTGTGTAATCCAAGGAGGTGGAGGCTACATCTTTTCTAAAGTAGACCCCGCTGTCCGCACAAAAACTTTTTTAAATAACCTCTTCTTTGTTGTTATTATGGGAAAAGATGATAATAAGTTTCAGATGCCGAACTCAGGCGCGGGGATAACTCAGTACTTCGATGATGTAAAGTCGAAGATAGAGTTGAAACCACACCACGTTGTAGTGCTGGCAGTGCTGGTGATACTGATAGAGATCATGCTCCACTTCACAGGAGGTTTCTTCTGATTTTTAGTTTTTTGTCAGAAGATGTTTTTAAGAGAAACATTTTTTAAACTTTTTAGAAGATAAGAGAGACAAGTGAGACAAGTTATACGAGGTGAATTTCGAATATGTTTCCAGGTATGAACAGCAAGAAGATGAAGAAAGCCATGAAGAGAATGGGCATACAACAGGACGAATTGGAAGGTGTTGAAAGAGTTATAATAGAGTTTTCTGATAGAAGATTTGTCATAGACCCTGCCGAGGTCTCTGAAGTTGATATGATGGGGAAGAAGACCTATCAGGTGATGGGTAGAGCTGAAGAGAAACCTTTAGATACCTCCGACGAGACCGTGGAGATATCTGAGGACGACATCACTGCTGTCAAGGAACAGGTTGACTGTTCTGACGAAGAGGCACGCGCAAGCATAGAAGAGGCTGACGGCGACTTGACCGAGGCGATCATGGCTCTTCAGAACTGACTTTTTTCAAGTCCGTTCTTTTGGCACGAAGTTCTCTGCACTCATGAATTTTTCTCTGGCTATATCTTCTATCACGTAGTAGACTTTTTTTGATTCTATTCTGTGTTTGGTTTCTGTTTTTTCCAAAAATTTGTCCAGTTCTTTTACGTTTTTGAAGACGGCTTCTATCATGTAGTCGTAGCCGTTGTTTACTTTGTAGAGTGTGTTTACGGCTGGGTGTGTTTTTAGGTATGGTCTTAGTTTTTTCTTCTCTTCTGTCTCTGATTTTATCAGTATCTGTGCTCGGGCGAGGTATCCTAGTTTGGTGAAGTCTATTAGTGTTGTGTGTTTGTTTATTATTTTCTCTTTGTACTTTTTTAGTTTGTCGAAGATTGTCGACACCGGTATTTTGGTCTTCCGAGACATCTTTGTCAGTGTCATTCTGGCGTTCTTTCTGAAATGAGATATTATCTCTTTCTCTCTTTTTTCTAATTCCATTTTTTTCAACCCCCTCACCCCTCTCCTTTTACGGAATATTTTTTCTTGTGTTGGTATACGTTCCGAATTTAGTTAAACTTTGTTTTGGAAAAAATCTGTGTTGTTTCAGAATTTTTTTGAAACAGAAAGATAAATCCGCCGGGGTTCTCTCTTTGTTGCGGATGAAAAAATCCTTTTTTTAGAGGAGAACTCTTTTTTAAGAGATAAAAACTTATTTCAGAAATTCAAGACCCTCCTAAAATTTCTGAAACAGACTCTGCTGTGAGGGGCAATCCAAAAATGTTATTAATAGAACTTCATTACCATCAGAACATGGGGGACATAGAGACCAGGATATTGGAAGTGTTCAAGAAAGAGCCGAACAAGAAGTTTGGAACAGGAGAGATTGTGAAAGAACTTTTCAAAAAGAAGTACTACAAGATAAAGAAGGGGTTGGAGAGCAGGGAGAAAGAGAAGGTAATCAATGCAAAGAGAAAAAAAGCCACGCTTCACAGAAGAGTACTCTACCACCTGAACAAACTGGTGGAGGATGACATCCTCGAAGTCCACGGAGTCAGAGGGAAGAATGAAAAACTCTTCAAAATCGCCCTCGAGGAAGGAAAAGTTGTTATCGAAAGAGATTCTAAAAAAATAGTTATTTCAAAACCCTCAAAAACAGACCTTTTTTCAGAGAAGTACAAGAATAATGACTCAGTAGCCCTCTACGAAGCAGATACTTGGATAAACAAGTTGAACGCCGTGCTGGTAGAAGGGAGGTGCTATACAAACCTGGCAGAACTTGAAAGAGTAATAGAGAAAGTGCAGGTCCACGTAAACGACGCCCTCGGCATAAACTCTTTTGAAAAAGTAATAGAGGACAACTCCTTGGAGAGTTTGACGCGGTTCATAAACTACATAGGAGAAGAGATGTTTGACTACGGGAAGCGACTGACCCTCATAATAGATCTGAAAGAGTTGGAGAAGAGCCAGAAGGCAGAGTCCTTTATCAGAGACTACACCACGATAAACCCGGAGAACATAAGAGTAGTCATAGAGACGGACAGGAAAGAAGTTAAGAAGCACGAAAGTTTTTTCAAAACAGTAATTCAGGAGTTCTACGATGCAAAGAAGAAAATAAACATAAAGAACTCATCACTCCACCCGCCCCCTTACGTGATAGGAGAATCTGGAACGTACACCTTTCGCCCAGAAGAATGGGCTCTGCAAGAAAAAGGAGAGAATCAGAACCCCATACACGCAGTTGTGACCAGTAGTGCGGTGATAGACGTAAACGATTTTTTCAAAAAAGGAAACGCCTCTGACTTCAGAGAAATCACGGAGAAAATAGCAAAAACACTTTTTAAATCTGAGGTTGAGCGCAGGAAGCACCAGAACACTTACTACTCAGAACTTCTGGACCTCCTGGACGAACCGGCCTCGTTCTACAACTACTCCCGTTCTTACATCAGGTTCTGGAACTACGACTGGGAGGGGTCAAAGGAGTACTACCTCCCCGACCTGCTGAACTCTGTGAAGAAAGAGTTGAACGAGTTCTCGAAGTCCCAAGAAACCGTTTACAGAAGTTGCGGTATGCCCTTGCGGTTCTCAATAGGGCTGAGTTCGGCGTTTCTGAAGTTGGACTCTGACTTCCTCTCAGAAAGAAGATACAAGAAGAGCACCTACACGTCTATAAGCAGTCTGCAGGAAGGCAAGTTAAAAGAGTTCATCCTCTTCCGAGAGAAACTTTTTAAAATATTTACAGGCGGGGATAGAATACGCCTCTTCAGAAAAGGCTCCCCCGACCCCAGAGAGATTATGAGAGAGATAACCTTCGTGCTGAGCAGTTACGACATCCCGTTCTTCACCTACGACTTCAGAGGGATGAGTGGCGACGTGAAACTGACCAGTTTCCTTAATCGATAAGAATAACTTAATTTAATAAATAGAATAATAAGATGAATAAATAAGATGAATAAGATGAAGTATATTAAAGGGATATTATGAGGTTGAAAGAAGACAAAGCAGTGGACGTGTGGAAAGAGGCTCTTAAGTTGATAAGAGAGGAAGGAGAGGTTTTTACAGACTATCAGAATAGAGAGTGCAGAGAGATTCTCAACCTCACATTGGAGTGCTCTGAGAATATGTCCGAGCCGATGGATATAATGAAGGACGTTGGAGAATGGAGTTACCCTTGGAAAGACGAGATAGAGAAGATGATATTCAGCAAGGAGAGCCAAGGATATTATTTCAGTTACGGAAACAGAATCTTCAACTACGATGACAGGGATCAGATAAGAGATTTTGTAATTCCGATTTTGAAAGAAAACCCGGACACCAGAAGAGCATTCATATCCCTAATAAAACCCGAGAAAGACTCTTCAATAGGCAGGAAAGAGGTTATGAGCCTGGCGAACCTGTATTTCAGGCAGAGAAACGGAAAACTCTTTATGACCGCGGTGATAAGAAGCCAAGACGTCCTTATCGGGTGGCCTGTCAACATCTATCAACTCTTGAAAGTCCACGAACTCGTAGCTGAAGAGACAGATTACGCCAGAGGAACACTCTCCACAGTGGCTCTATCAGCTCATTTCTTCGAGGAGTACAATGACGTGGTAGACAAGATTCTGAAAAAAGAGTATTGAAAGATATTTGTGTAGTCTTAAGAAACTCTTACGTAGGGCAGTGTTAGAAGAAGAACCAGAATGCAGTAAAGAAACCCACCACTACGCCGATAAGAATGCCTGTTATGAGTTCTTTTGTACCGTAGGGAATACTGTCGTGTTCGAAACTTCCGTCATCCTCCTCAGACTTTTTCTCTTCTTCTTTCTTCGCCACAGGAAACAACCTCGCCTGTACTCAAATCTTTACTTCTCCGTTCTCAATCAGTCTTCTTTCCGGGCTTCGCCTCTTTTAATTCTATTCTACCCAGGCTCCACAGCACAAAACTCAATCCGAAAAACAGTGGAAATATCAGGTAGTCCTTGCCGGAGATAGAATACTTCAAAGAGTTAAAATACAAGGGTCTCACGGCGCTCCAGAAAGCGTAGTAGACTCCCAAGCCGAAGCAGGTCCCAGAGATCAACTGGTAGAAAAGTCCCAGCAACTCGTGCTTTCTCAAATTACTTTTTGTTACCAAAGTACTCACCTCACATACCTCTTTCACTTCTTTATATTTAAAGTTTACTGAATTTTTTTATACTTTTCTCCTTAAGAACCGTAATTCTGTCACTTTGTACGGCCACTGTCGTTCACAACCTACCATATAAATGATTCGTAGGTTTTTTAAACAACAACGTCTTCCCACCCTATGTGAGGCGTCGAGAGGATTATCGGGGTCCTGCCGGTAGGACTGGCAGACACTGAGGAAAGTCCGCCCACAGACTAACAGTTGCTCACATAAGTGAGGACTCGAGAGAGTCGGCAACCACGCAGAAACGAGACCTCTTGCTCTGGGAATGACGGTTTTGAAGGAGCCGGCGACGGCTCTGAGTCCCTGAAAACCGCAAGGTTTTGGGATGCCAGAAAACACTTTGTGTTTTCTAAGCATAACAGCCAGACCTTCCTTGCAAGGATGGATGAAACGGTGAGTCCCGGCTTGTGCAACCTGTTTTAGGGCTTAGTCGAATATCCTCGACTCCGTCAACGACGTTTTCCGTTGGGAGTCTACAGAAGGCGGCTTACCGGCGCCACACATTTTTCTTTTTTTCTTGTTATGATCTAAATTACTTGTAAGAACTTTTCACTAATCTTTACCTATTATCACTCTAAAATAACTATCATCGTAAGATTTAAATAATAAGAAGGAATTTCCTTCTGTGAAGGAGGAGTAAGGAGGTATTATTCATGACGGATTCAGAAGAAGATAAGACCGAAGATGAAAGAGAAGACAAGAAGAAAGAAGAAGAGATGGAAGAGTTCTCGAAATCAGAGAAAGAAGAGAAAACAGAAGATGAAGTAGAAGAATCAGAGAAGAGCGAAGACGAGGATAAAGAAGAGAAAACAGGAGATGAAGAAAGACCAGAGGAGAGCGAAGAACCAGAGAAAGAAGTTGAAGAAAAACAAGAGTTATTCAGAGAAGAATCTTTCTTGGCGAACCCTTACCTGCCCTACATAGTAGCAGGAGGACTTCTAATAGTACTACTAATACTACTGTTCCAGCAGACCCCTTACTTGACCTCTTCTCCGAGTGGAGCAGATGGAGATATAGTGGCAACCGTCAACAACAAAACAATCACGGAATCAGAACTCGAAGCCCAATACGCCCGACTGCCCCGCCAGTACACAAGGCTATTCAAAAAAGAAGACGTTCTAAAACAGATGGTGGAAGAGTACTTAGTACTTGATAAAGCAGAAGAGTTGGGAATAACAGTATCCGAAGAACAAGTAGACAAAAGAATACAGTCCCTGTTGAAAAAAGGAAATATGGAGATGGCTCAACTCAAATCAAACCTTCAGAAAAACAACATCACAATGGAGGAGTTCAGAGAACTAATAAAAAGACAGACCTTGGTGGAGAAGACATTCCAACAGATTTTCGGAGACCAACTTGAGATTACAGATGAAGAAGCGAGGACGGTCTACGAAGAGAACAAGTCAAGATACAAAAAACCCAGGCAGGCAAAAGTGAAACACATCCTGCTGGCAGGAAGGAATAACTCAGTCAAACAGAAAGCAGAAAAAGTCAAGATGAAAGCCGTCGAAGGAGAAGACTTCTGCAACCTTGTCAGAAACTACTCGGTAGACACCTCTTCTATAGGAAGATGCGGTGAGTACAACTTTACCAGAGGAGATATGATGCCGGCGTTTGAAAACACAAGTTTCTCTCTGGAAGAAGGCGAGATAGGCCTGGCTAAAACCGCTTACGGATACCACGTGATAAAAAAGATTGGAGAGATCTCTTCTGAACAACTCGCGTTTAAAGAAGCAAAAGAGAGCATAAAAATGGAGTTGAAGAAAGCGAGGAAAGCCAAACTCTACAAAGAACTAGTAAATGACCTGAAAGCCGACGCTGAGATAGAAGTTAACTATGGAAATCTGACTATAACCCCTGCCAAGGCAAGTTCTGAAGAGAAGAGCCGGGAAGCAGAAGAGTCCGATAACGGCGTGGCCGTAGAAGCAGTTAACGAGGAGCAGAAGAAGAAAGAGGAACAGAGTAAAAAAGATAGCAAAGACACTTCTCAACCCGAAGAGGTCAACGCTACAAAAGTATCTGAAGAGATGAGAGAGGAAGAGACGGTCAGTGAGAAAAAGTGTTCCGAAGACTCAGACTGCGAGATAATGTACGGCGTGAAGTCCGAAGAGCAATGTAGAAGAGGATGTTTCAACCCAGACAAAGTTTCGGAAGAAGCGCAGAACGCCTGCACATCCAAATCTTTCGAACTCTACCCTGACGACGCAACTTGCACCTGCGTGAAGAATAAGTGCTTGGTCGAATAAGGTTTTTCCAATAAAGGAAGGCACACACTATGCAGTACTGCCCCTTTGGAGTCGGTCTCTGGTCCTGCTCTAAAAACTACTTCGTTCTATGTGGAAAGGAGGGAATTCAACAAACTTTATAAAGAACAGTTATTTTTCTGCTTTTAAAGATAGAACAGAAGGTGAAATAGAACTATGAGAGATTTTGAAGACAATTCGGGCGTGCCCGTAGAAGAAGGAGAAGAATACAACGTAAAGATAGAGTCTGTAGGCGACAAAGGAGACGGAGTTGCCAAGGTCGACGGCTTTGTACTCTTTATACCTGATACAAAAGTCGGCGATAGAGTAAAAGTGAAAGTGACCAAAGTGCTCAGTAAGATGGGGTTTGCTGAGAAAATCGGAGAAGCAGACGCTTCTGCTGAAAAAGAGAAAGAAAAGAAAGAGAAGGACGAAGATGAAGAGATAGATCTCCAGCCCGAGTTAGCATCTGAAAGTTTTGGAGAAGAATAACTAAATTTCCTACAGAAGGTTAGGACTCAAAAGACAGGCTGTTTTAGCCCCGTCTTTTAAATAGTTGTATAAAAAGTGCTGACAACACCGCTTTTGTACTTTCAAAAAAAAGTTTTTGGATTTAGACTTATGTACGAAAAAGGAGTAAAGGGGATAAGATGAGACTGTTTATATCTATTAACATACCTGAAGAACTGAAGAGAAAGGTAAAAAATATTCAGAAGAAGGCAAAAATAGAGGTTAGAAACCTCAACTTTGTAGACCCGGATAAGACGCATATAACGTTAAAATTTTTGGGGGATATCTCCAAGGCAAAAATCTCTGATTTGAAAGAGTCCCTGTCAGAAGTATCTTTTGAAAAATTTCAGTTAAACACCACAAAACTCGGGCTTTTTTCAAGGGTTTTCTGGCTCGGAATAGAGAAGAACAACGCCCTCTCAAAGTTAAAGAGCGACGTGGATGAAGAACTCTCCTGGCTTATCGAGGAGGACGAAAGAGAGTTTAAGCCCCACATCACCATAGCGAGGATGA